>JAJXYA010000006.1:0-2715 GCA_021780795.1 Bacillota bacterium
ACTGCAAATGCCAAGAAAGCAAAAGCAGAAGATGAAAGTATTTTTACAACTAAAAGTTCTTCTACAGTAATAGGCAGATCTGCTTTCATAAGTTCTGTTTCAAGCTTTTTATCTTTCTTTTTATTTAAGCTAAACTTAGGCACTATAGTTGCTAAAGTCTTCAATATGCTTATCCTATTTTTCTTGTTATCGCTATACTTTTCCTTAAGAGCATAATTCTCATCAAAATATTTAAGTTTATTTATAGGTTTATCCTTATTAAATAAAACAATTAGTATACCACTAATAAATGTCCATGCTAATAAAAATGTCAGTATTACTGTAGCATATATCATAAAAATCTCACCTTCCTAAACTTCACATCCTTAAATAAATGTCGCTTCTTTGACTTGTCATTTTCTTTCATATGACTTATTTTCCATTAACTCAAAATATCTTGTGGTATATTTATTCCTTTATCCTTAAGTTTCTGCATAAACTTTGGCATAATACCTGTTGAAACAAATTCTCCTTTTACTTTTCCCTTGTTATCAAGGCCCCTTTGCTCAAACTTAAATATATCTTGAAGGATAATTATATCCCCCTCCATGCCTTGAACCTCTGTTATATAAGTTATTTTTCTACTTCCATCCATAAGTCTTGATTGCTGAACAATTAAGTCAATAGCTGAAGACACTTGATCTCTGATTGCTTTAATAGGGAGATTCATGCCTGACATAAGCACCATGGTTTCAATTCTCGATAGCATATCTCTTGGTGAGTTAGCATGACCTGTTGTTAACGAACCATCATGACCAGTATTCATAGCTTGAAGCATATCCAAAGCTTCTCCCGAACGAACCTCTCCTACAATAATTCTATCAGGACGCATTCTTAAGCTATTTTTAACTAAATCTCTTATGCTCACTTCACCTTTTCCCTCTACGTTTGATGGTCTTGTTTCAAGTCGTACCACATGTTCTTGAGAAAGCTGAAGTTCTGCTGCATCTTCGATAGTTACTATACGTTCATCATCAGGAATAAATGAAGAAAGAACATTTAATGTTGTTGTTTTACCGCTTCCTGTACCACCAGAAACAACTATATTAAGTTTTCCCTCTACACAGTATTTAATAAGTTCTCCCATCTTCGAAGTCATTGTACCAAAGTTAACCAAATCCTCTATCTTAAATGGATCTTCAGCAAATTTTCTAATGGTTATAGATGGTCCATCAATAGATAATGGAGGTATTATAGCATTTACTCTAGAACCATTAGGAAGTCTGGCATCTACCATTGGTGTGCTCTCATCTATTCTTCTTCCAATTGGTGCTACAATCCTTTTAATAACATGGAGTACATGATTATCATTTTTGAATTTAGCATCTGTAAGCACAAGCTTTCCACTTTTTTCAATATATACATGATCTGGACCATTAACCATGATTTCAGTAACATTCTTATCACTAAGCAATCCTGTAATTGGTCCAAATCCTATAATCTCATCTAACAACTCTTCTTTTATTTTTTTCTTATGATTATTAGTCATGTTTAGTGATTCTTTTTCAATATGCTTGCTGACAATATAATCAATCTTTTGCTTCAACTCTTCATTATTATCAGAAATTTCATTAAAATCTATATCAAGCTCCTCAATTACTCCATTTTGAATTTTCGTCTTTAATTCATAATAAGGATCTACTTCTCTTTCATTTGGCTTATTAGCTTTTTTATCTACATTTATTTCTTCTAGTCTTTTTACAAGAGACATGCTAATTCCTCCTATCTTTCCAACTCTTTGCACATTACGTCTATTGCCTTTCCGACTTTTACTTTATAGTATTTATTATCATCACATAATGGCAATCCTTTGTTTACTGAAGTAGTAATTGTCTTTTCGTCATCTGGTATAGTTGCAAAAACACCACCCTTAAAAGCTTCCTCTACTTCTTTTTTGCTTATCCCATAGTTTGTGTTAAATCTATTTATAACAAGCTTAACCTTGTCTTTATCATATCCAAGAGAATCCATAACCCTAAGTCCTAATTTTGTATTCTTAAGAGCTACAATTTCCATAGTTGACACCATAATTATCTTTTGTGACATATCTAAAATGTAAAGAGTATTATCACTAAAATTTATACCTGTATCTACAACAATTACATCATATTGCTTTTTAACAGCATTCATTGTTTTTTCAACAGTTTCTTTTGATATATATTCTGCTTCCTCTGGCTTTTCTGGAGCAAAGAGTATATCAAAATTATCATTATATTTGTATAAATAGGGCTTTATGTTTTCATAAGAATCTATTTGTCCATCATCTACTGCACTTAAAATAGTCTTTTGATTATACTTATTAACCAATATAGAAATATCACCAAACTGCAAGTCCATATCTATAAGAAGTACTTTTTTATTAGCTTCCTTGCTTAAAACAAGGGCTGAATTAAGTGCTAAAACTGATTTCCCAACGCCTCCTTTAGAGCTAAAGAAAGCTATAACCTTTGTATCTCTTATTGTCTCTACACTGCTTGTAAACTTATCTTGTCTTTCCTTGTACTTTTCGTAGGTTGTTGTTATAGTCTGAGTTAAATCATCATAGTTAAATGGCTTTATTATATATTCCTTAGCACCATGGAACATTGCCTTCTTTAAATATTCACTTTCAGCCTGAACAGACATAATAATTACCATTACAGAAGGATACTCCATTGTTATTCTTTCAGTAGCTTC
>JAJXYA010000006.1:2725-3370 GCA_021780795.1 Bacillota bacterium
ATTTAATACAGGCATGTTGATATCCATTAAAACCACATGAGGTTTCACCTTTTGTATAAGATTAAGTACCTCTTCACCATTACTTGCTTCTCCTACAACTTCAATATTTTCTTTCTCCAAGCTCAATATTTTTTTTATCACATTTCTAGTTTCTTCAATGTCATCTGCAATTAGTATTTTAATCTTATTCACTTTTTTCACCGCCTACTTTTGTAGTATTGGAATTTTAATTATTTCTCCATTTAATATTAAATTTTCATTCTGTATATTGTTTGCTTCCTTTATAATTGTATACTTAGTTTCATCTCCATAAAATTCTATACTAATCTTTTTTAATGTATCTCCACGTTTTACTGTATAGCTAGTGTAATTTTCATTGTTATTACTGTCATTACTTATATTGTTTGAATTGTTTTCCTTATTAGAAGCTATTCCACTTTCGCTATCAACACTAATAGATAGTTCATCAAAGGTAGTTCCGTTTGTAGCCGTAGTATTATCATCCTTTAATGGTCTAAGGGCTAATTTGATACTTCCTATACTTTCAGCAAGTACTAACTTTTCTAGGTCTAATGTTGGAACTGATAAAGTTACCAAAAAATTTGTTAGCATTTTTTCTTTATCATTTGTCTTATCCTTTACTTT
>JAJXYA010000110.1 GCA_021780795.1 Bacillota bacterium
TAATATTGAAAATGAACGTGAAATTCTATTTAAAATGACTGATACTTTGAAAAAAAGAGGTCCTGATGACAGTGGTTTTTATTTTTCAAAACATGCGCTTTTAGGTCATAGACGTCTAGTGGTTGTAGACCCAAAAGGTGGAGCACAGCCTATGACAAAAAAAATAGGAGATAATACCTATACTATAGTTTATAATGGTGAGCTATATAATACAGAGGATGTAAGAAAAATATTAAAAGAAAATGGATTTAGCTTTTCCTCATATTCTGATACTGAAGTACTTTTAGTGGCCTATATTTTCTGGGGTGAAGAATGCGTTAACCATATAAATGGAATTTACGCCTTCGGTGTTTGGAATGAAAAACAGCAAACACTATTCTTAGCAAGGGATCCCCTAGGTGTTAAGCCTCTATTCTATACAATCAAAGATAATTCCTTAATCTTTGGTTCAGAAATAAAGACTCTTTTAGCTCATCCAAAGGTAGATCCAATTCTTGATAAACAGGGTCTAACTGAGCTCTTTGGCTTTGGACCCGCAAGACCTCTTGGTAGTGGTATCTTAAAAAATATAAGTGAATTGCCTCCTGCTTTTAGCTTAAGCTATAGCCAAGAAGGCATTAGAACAAAAGAATATTGGAAACTTAGTGCTAAGGAACATGATGAAAATTTATCTACAACTGCACAGCACCTACGTTCTCTTCTGGTAGATTCAATTGAAAGACAACTAGTTGCTGATGTTCCAGTATGTGCTTTTTTATCTGGTGGCCTTGACTCAAGTGTAATTTCAGCGGTGGCTTCCTCCTACTTTAAAAGAAATAATTTAAGTACCTTAAATACTTACTATATAGATTATGTTGATAATAAAAAATTTTTCAAACCAACAGAATTTCAACCAAACTCAGATGCGGACTGGATTTATAAAATGGTAAACTATATTGGATCAGATCATCACAATATACTTATTGATACTCCTGAGCTTACTACAGCACTTACAGATGCTGTTAAAGCTAATGATTTACCAGGTATGGCTGATGTAGATTCCTCATTGTTTCTATTTTGCAAGGAAGTAAGAAAAAATGCTACCGTGGCATTATCAGGGGAGTGTGCAGATGAACTCTTTGGCGGATATCCATGGTTTAGACGTGAGGAAGATATAAATGCTACTACTTTTCCTTGGTCAAAATCCGTAAGTAATAGAAAAAGTATACTTTCACAAGAGTTTCAAAGTCTTCCCCTTGAGGAATATGTTCAAGAAAAGTATGAAGAAAGTGTTCGTCAGGTTCCAAGACTTCAAGGTGAAAGTGAAAGAGAGCATAGAATGAGAGAACTATTCTATCTTAATATAAAATGGTTCATGGTAACTTTACTTACGAGAAAAGATAGAATGAGTATGGCGAACAGTCTAGAAGTACGGGTTCCTTTTGCAGACTATAGACTTGTAGAATATGCCTACAATATTCCTATGGATATGAAATATCATAAAGGAAGAGAAAAAGGCCTACTAAGGGAAGCTCTTACAGGTTTGCTTCCAGAAGACGTACTTTGGAGAAAAAAGAGTCCTTATCCAAAAACCCATAACCCAAGCTATACTATTGCCGTTCAAAAGTGGATGGATAGCATACTAAAGGATAAGTCCTCACCAATATTACAAATAATAAGCAAAGAAAAAGTTCAGGAAATAGTCAATTCAGGTGGAGAAGCTTATGGTAAGCCTTGGTTTGGGCAACTTATGGCTGGGCCTCAACTGATTGCTTATTTAATCCAAGTAGATACTTGGCTTAAGGAATATAAGGTTATTTTAAAGTAACACAGATATTATAAAATTAACAGAAAATACTGCACAGAAGACACTGTAGAAAATACTTTTTCTACAGTGTCTTTTGTTTTTAATTTTTTAATAGTTATGATAAACTTGAAAATATGGACTCAAATAGGGTAGAATACTACTATATTGGAAATTTTCAAGAAAATATAATAGGTTATATGATGAATTATCAATGAAATGAAAGTAAAGATAAGCCTAATTATATAGTTACTAGTACAATAAATTATAAAGGAGATGATAAAAATATGCCATTAGGGTTAGTTAGTTAGTTTTAGCAATAATCTGATTACAATATAAGGAGAATTATAATTTATGACTTTAATAAAACAATTTATTGACATATTTATGCACTTGGATGTTCAGTTAAATAATATTATACAAATCTATGGTATTTGGACCAGCGTTCTGCTTTTTGCAGTAATATTTTGCGAAACAGGATTAGTAATTACTCCCTTCTTGCCTGGTGACTCTTTAATTTTTGCCGCAGGGGCCTTTGCAGCAACGGGTGATTTAAACATTTTTGTTCTTTATTTTGGTCTGTGTGTTGCCGCTATTGCTGGTAATATAGTTAATTACCAGATTGGTAGGCTTGTTGGACCAAAGGTATTTGAGATGGAAAAGATATGGTTCTTAAAGAAGGAATATCTAGTTAAAACTCAAAAATTCTATGATAGACACGGTGGCATAACAATTATTATAACTAGATTTATGCCTATAATTAGGACTTTTGCACCCTTCATTGCTGGTGTAAGTGAAATGAGTTATAAAAAATTCCTCAGTTACAATATAGTTGGAGGAATAACTTGGGTAACACTATTTGCCTTTGGCGGATATGCCTTTGGAAATATTGAGATAGTAAAAAGAAATTTTTCCTTAGTTATATATGGGATTCTGTTTATTTCAGTTCTCCCAGCTATAATAGGTTTTATTAAGCAAAAATATTTTACAAAAAAATTAGAGAGTTAGGCTTTTGCCTAACTCTTTTTATATAAAAAATAAAAAATTTTAAATATTTTAAAACAATACCACTGCCATAGGTTTTAAAATTTAAGATTAAATATGTTAGGTAATATTAGATCATAAATTAAATGCGTTATACCAAAAACAACTCCACCAAATAATGCGCCTATTATACACCCATTGAGACGGATTCCATGAAGTTCATTTCCAGCCTTTTCCTTTATAAAATTATTTAAAGATTCATCGTCCATATTATTTAATACTTGTTTTACTAAAAGGCCTACATTTTTATACTTGGCTTCGATAAATTTAAAAATAGACTCTTTAATAAATTCATCTATAATTTTTTTGTTAACATAATCATTTTTTAGCTCATTCCAAGATTTTTCTAACTGAGCTTTTATACTTGTCACAACAGATGTTATATCTTTTTTAAAGAACATGTCTCCTTCAAACTCATTACGCTGTTCTAAAGAATTATTGCATAAATAAACTTCTTTTTTAGTAATAACTTCTATAACTTCTTTAATTATTGAATTTAAATCATCCTGTATTGAAACTTTTGTAAGCATT
>JAJXYA010000255.1 GCA_021780795.1 Bacillota bacterium
GATCTAAAAAGAGATAAAATTGGTAAAAAGAAGCATGAAATTGCAAGGTTATTAATTTTTTAGTGATAATAATTGTCCAAGCTCAAAGAAGCAAATAATATGCGGGAAGGGGAATTTTTTTATGAAAGTACTAGTTATTAACTGTGGTAGTTCTTCTCTAAAATATCAACTTATTAATATGGAAGATGAAAATTGTTTAGCTCAAGGATTGGTTGAGAGGATTGGTAGTGAAGGATCTGTTTTAACTCAAAAGGTAGAAGGCAGAGAAAAATACATAGTAAAACAAAACATGCAGGATCATGAGGATGCAATTAAACTAGTTCTTGAAACTCTTATAGATGAAACGAATGGAGTAATTAAAGGTGTAGATGAAATCTCAGCTGTAGGACATAGAGTGGTACATGGTGGAGAATACTATTCTAAATCTGTATTGATTGATGAAAAAGTAATGAGAGCCCTAGAAGAGTGTTCAAAATTAGCACCACTTCATAACCCACCAAATATTATTGGAATAAATGCTTGTAAGGCACTTATGCCTAACACTCCAATGGTGGCAGTATTTGATACAGCCTTCCATCAAAATATGCCAGAGCATGCATATATTTATCCTCTACCATATGAATTATATGAAGAACACAAGATAAGAAAATACGGGTTTCATGGAACTTCTCATAAATATGTTTCAAAAGTAGCTGCAGAGATGATGAATAAAGATATTAAAGATCTAAAAATCATTTCTTGTCATTTAGGAAATGGAGCAAGTATTGCTGCAATTAAAGGTGGTAGATCTATTGATACAAGTATGGGATTTACACCTCTTGCAGGTCTTGCTATGGGAACAAGAGCAGGTGATATAGACCCTGCAATTATAACCTTCTTGATGCAACAATTATCTTTGTCTTCAGAGGAAGTAACAGATTTAATGAATAAAAAATCAGGAGTACTAGGGATTTCTGGAGTAAGCAGTGATTTTAGAGATATTTGGGATGCAGCTGAACAGAACAAAAGAGCACAATTAGCTTTAGATGTGTTTCACTATAAAATTAAAACATTTATCTGTAGTTATGCTGGTGCCTTAAGTGGTGTGGATTGTATCATATTTACTGCTGGTATTGGTGAAAACTCAGTGAAGGCTAGAGAAGCATGCTGTGCTGGATTAGAGTTTTTAGGCGTTAAAATAGATAAAGAAAAAAATAATGTTGTAGGTAAAGCTGCTGAAATAAGTACATCAGATTCAACAGTAAAAGTTTTTGTAATACCAACCAATGAAGAATTAATGATAGCAAGAGATACAAAGGAAGCTGTTAATTCATAAGATATAAATTAAATAAACCTCTACAATCTTTCATAATTGTAGAGGTTTATTTAATTGTCTAGAAATTTATATCTTATGCGACTATGCAAATTACGATATGAATTTATAACTTATTTAAGGCTGAATTTAATTTATCTAACACTAGGTCTACATCATTTTCTGTTATAACAAGAGGTGGCTGGAAAGCAAGTACATTTCTACCTAATCCATTTTTACCTAAAAGGATGCCGTCATCCTTTAATAGTTCTAATATAATGTCGGTTTCTTCCCAGGCAGGTTCACCATTTTCTTTTAATAGCTCTGCCCCTAACATAAGACCTATACCTCTTACATCATGAATTATCGGATACTTTTTTTGTAGTTTAAGAAGGCCGTTTTTTAATCTTATTCCTAAATTTTCTGCATTTATGCATAAATTGTTTTTTTCAATATAATCAAGTACAGCTATAGCAGTACTTGCAGCTACTGGATTTCCACCCAAGGTAGAAGCGGAAGCTTTAGTGAATGCTGCTGCAATTTTATCATTTGTACAGAAGGCAGATATAGGAATTCCGTTTCCAAGAGCTTTTGCCACTGTAATTATATCTGGAACGGTGTCATAATGCTCTATGGCAAACATCTTACCAGTTCTAGCAAAGCCTGTTTGAACTTCATCTATAATTAATAATATTCCATGCTTTTCAAGTAAAGTTTTTAATTTTTTGAAGTACCATAGTGGTGGGGATATAATACCACCATTACCTTGTATAGGTTCTGCGATTAAAGCAGCAATTTTATCTGCTCCTCTAGTTTCAATTACCTTTTCTATAGCTTCTAAAGATTCTATAGCTGCTGATTCAAGAGTTTTATCTTTGTTATATGCATTAGGTACAAAGGTAATACATTCAGCAGGCACAGGATCTGTTCTCCACATTGGTATAGCTGTAGCGCTCATAGTTAAATAAGTTCTACCATGTAAGCTGTTATTTAATGAAATAAATTCATTTCTTCCTGTATAAAGTCTAGCAAGTAAAAGAGCACCTTCATTAGCCTCTGAGCCTGTACAGCAGAAGAAGGAATGCTTAATATCACCAGGTAATACATAAGAAAGCTTTTCAGCCAAATTCACTATTGGTTCAGTTAAATATATAATACTGGTATGTTGAAGAGTTTTCAATTGCTCTATTGTTGCATTTAAAATTTCAGGGTTACAATGACCACAATTAATGACAGAAACCCCTGCAAAGAAGTCAAGATATTTTTTACCTTCAGAATCTAATAAATACTGCATATTTCCCTTTGTAATTTGAGGCGGACACTTGTAAAAATGTTGAGAACAGGGAAAAAGAAACTCTTTTTTCTTTTGAATGATTTTTTCAGGGCCTATATAATTAGACATTATTGTACCTCCTTCATTGGACCAATTAAAATAAATAACAAGTCAGTATGACATTTATTTCAATTGCTTAATTAAATTGAAAAGCTCCAAGAGTAAATCCAGCTTCACTAGAATCTAGTGAATGGAATAAGTCCTCGCTCTTACTTAAGTCATTAAGAGCTTCTCTGTAAATTCTTAAAACTTTTCGTAGACTATAAGTATCATAATGGCAAGCTTCAATTCTAAAATGATTTACGCCAATATCGTTAAGCTCTTTTAAAAAAGGGAGATAACAAAGTTCTTTATAAAGCGTCATATGATTCCTGCCACAGTTATCTCTATACACAGGGTGTTCATGTGATTTTTCATCAGTTAAAACTAATACCTTATTGTCAACGTGAGAATTATTTTCATGTCTCGAAGGCTCTAAGACTTTGGTATTCTCATATAAATCATGATCCATATACATAACCACTGGAGAACCATGAACTATGACTTCAATAGGAATTGGTGATTTAGCGATGGCTTCTTTTGCGTCAAACAATGGTGTTTCTACAGAAAGAGTAGCAATAGATAAACCTTGTTTTTCATAGAAACTAGCTGCACGCTGATTATAAATATTTAAAGAATAATCACCAACAAGTTCAAGTCCTAAAGATTTATATTTATGAATAGCA
>JAJXYA010000235.1 GCA_021780795.1 Bacillota bacterium
GCAGTGCCAGTATTTGTTGAGGAGGCAAAAGGTGCACTTATAAAAGATATAGATGGAAATGTGTTTTTAGATTTTGCAGGAGCAATAGGTGTACAAAATGTAGGACATTGTGATGACGGAGTTGTTGAGGCGGTAAAGGAGCAGGTTGAAAAATATATTCATCCGTGCTTTCATGTTACTATGTATGAACCTTATGTAGCTTTAGCAGAAAAACTTATACAAAAGATACCTGGAGACAGCTTGAAAAAGGCAATGTTTGCAAACAGTGGTGCAGAGGCAGTTGAAAATGCAATAAAAATAGCGAGAGCATATACAAAGAAGACAGGAGTGATTTCACTCCAAGGTTCTTTTCATGGAAGAACGAATATGACTATGTCTATAACAAGCAAATATAAGCCTTATAAAAATGGTTTTGGGCCATTTGCAGTGGAAACTTATAAAACAGATGCAGCATATTGCTATAGATGTGCTTCTGGAAAAACATATCCACAATGTAATATGGCATGTATAGAAAAATTGAAAACAATGTTAAAGACAGTAATATCAAAGGAAATGATAGCATGTTTAATAGCAGAACCAGTTCAAGGTGAAGGTGGATTCGTAGTACCACCAAAGGAGTACTTTAAAGCTTTAAGGGAAATATGTACAGAAAACAATATAGTATTTCTAATAGATGAAGTTCAAGCTGGTTTTGCTAGAACAGGAAAGATGTTTGCTCATGAATATTATGATGTAGAAGCTGATTTAGTAACTTTATCAAAATCAATTGCAAATGGTGTTCCTTTAAGTGGAGTAGTAGGAAAATCAGAAATAATGGATTCAGCATGCATAGGTGGCATAGGAGGTACTTATGGAGGAAGTCCACTTGGTTGTGTTGCAGCTTTAAAGGTAATAGAAAAAATAGAGAAAGATGAATTGTGCAAAAAAGCAGAGGAAATAGGAGAATATATAATAGAAAGATTAAAAGAATTTGAAAAAAAATATGATGTAGTTGGAGATGTTAGAGGACTAGGTGCAATGGTAGGACTAGAATTAGTAAAGGATAGAGCTACAAAAGAACCAGCAGCAGATTTAGTAAAGAAAATAATAGCTTATTGCCTAAATAAAGGTGTCATATTTTTAAATGCAGGACTACTCGGAAATGTAATAAGATTTTTACCGCCTCTAGTTATGTCAAGAGAACAATTAAAATATGGAATGGATACCCTTGAAGAAGCTATAAAAGAATTAACGGAATAAAAGCTAATAATCAAAATATATGATTATTTCAAAATACACTGCTAAAAATGGCAGTGTATTTTATTGATTAATCAATTATATAGATTTTAATTATTAATATATTAAACAAACGGTTAAATTAATATTAAAATATCAACAAAACGGACAAATAGCTATAAATATATTTGTCCGTTTTGGACGTAGAGAACAAAACGTAAATGTGATAATATTAGTTCAATATTATTAATAAATTAATAATTAATAAGGGATATTATTGATAATAATTATATAAAATAAATATTTTATTAAATTTTATTTAAAAATATTCTTGAAAAAATTATTATTAGGGGGAATTGTAATGGCAAAAACAAGTTTGAAAAAAGATAATTTGACTATTATTGAAACGGTTGCTTTATCAGTTGCAGTTATTGCACCAACAGCAGCAATGTCCCTAAACATTGCAATGATGGCTTCAACAGCTGATTATTCGGCACCACTAGTATTTTTGTTTTCCACAATCGTAGTAGCCCTTGTTGCATATTCAATTATTGAATTCAACAAGCATATAGCTTCTTCAGGGTCTTTATATTCATTTACTAAAGCCTCTTTAGGTAAAAGAATGGGATTTATGTCAGGTTGGGCGCTTCTTTTAGCATATATCGCGCTTGGTGCTGGTTGTTTAGCTGGTTTTGGAAGCTTTTTTGGAGGCTTTTTAGCCATATTTGGAATCAAAATTCCTTGGATTGTAATTTCTTTAGTTTTTGCAGTACCAATGATATTACTAGGTACAATAGATGCAAAAATATGTAATAGAATAATGTTAACCTTTGAGGGAATATCAATTTTCTTGATATTAATAATTACTGTTGTAATACTAGCTAAAGTAGGATTAACAAAAGGTTTTAGCCTAGTACCCTTCCAAACAAAAGGTATAGGACTGGGAGCAATTGCAAGCACCTCAGTATTCGGATTTCTTTCCTTTATTGGCTTTGAAAGTGCATCCAGTCTTGGTGAAGAGACAAAAAATCCAAAAAAATTTATACCTATTGCAATATTCAGCGGAGTAGTAGTTACTGGTATATTTTATGTTTTATGCAGTTATTCACAAGTTATTGGTTTCGGACTAGATGCTAAGAGTTTAAAAGCCCTAACGGCTTCTAGTGCACCGCTTACTGATTTAGCTTCAAGGTACTTATCAAAAGATTACGGAACTATACTAATGTTTTCAGCTTCCTTGTCATTTTTCTCCTGCACTTTAGGGTCGGCTACAGCTGGTGCTAGAATGTTTTTTACCATGAGTAGGGATAAACTTATGGCAAAACCTTTATCAAAGGTACATTCAAAATATAACACACCATATATAGCACTTATAGCTGTTATTTTACTAATGATAGTAATTATAACCCCTTTATATTTTAAGGATGGAATAGATGTATTTGGATATTATGGTACCATGTCTTCTTTAGCAATACTGGTATCTTATATTTTTACAAGTGTTGGCTCAATAGTATATTTTACTAAGAAAAAAATATGGGGCTTAGGTCATACTATTATTCCTATTCTTGCAATAATTTCATTATTATATGTATTGTATTCAAGTGTTTATCCTGTACCACAATTCCCTAATAATATTTTCCCTTATGTAGTACTTGTATGGATAGCCTTAGGTTTTGTTTTAAGTTATATATTTGGCAAAAATAGTGAAGTGGAAGAAGTTGAAGTTGAAACAGAGAAAAAAGTTATTAATGCATAAACAAAAATAAAATAGCAAACACAGTGATTGATTATGTTGATTTATGATTGTAAATATGGTAATATATAAATTGTGTGAATATTAAAACATGCAAACTACAATTCCACTAAATTTAATAATTAACGCTCACTACAAAAGTGTACTTAATGGATTTAATTCGATTAAGTACACTTTTGTATAAAAAAGTTTGTTAACGTGAACAAAAAACTGTTGCATTGAATTTGAAGCTGTTATATAATAAGTTTAAAGAAATTGTTCATGTGAACAAAAGAAAGTAGGTTGAGAAATTTGAAAAAGTTTATGGATGAGAATTTTATGTTATCCAATAATACTGCTCAAACGCTATTTCATGATTGGTGTAAAAATGAGCCTA
>JAJXYA010000214.1 GCA_021780795.1 Bacillota bacterium
ACTCAACTTCGAGTGTTCAAGAACTATTAATTACTGAAGTAATGCCTATGTCTCAGACTAGTAATGATGCCTATGAGTATATCGAATTATATAATAACAGTGATAAAAATATAGACCTAAAGGATTATAAATTGCCCTTACAAAACATTGATATTAGTACTTCAAAGGTTATAGCACCAAAAGGAATATTAGTGGTTTGCACAAAAGGCACCACTACTCTTGATAATTTCAACACTTTTTACAGCACAGCACTTACTGCTGATAAATATATGACACTTCCATTTGTTGATGAAGTGTTAAGTAATAACTCAACTACAAGTATAATGCTATCTAAGGATGATGACACGGTAGTTGTAAAAGCACAGTATTATGCTAGTGATTTTCAGGCTAAGAGAAGTATAACTTATAAGTATGATGAAACTGGCTTTGACATGCTTAGACTAGCTCTAAATCAAAGTCCAACACCAGGAAGTGTAGGCTCAGAACAAGTTCCACAAGGTGGAACAAAAGTAACGGGAATAACTCTTGATAAAACGTCAATAACAATGGATGTTAATCAAACTGCGGTACTATATGCTACTGTAGCCCCAGCTACAGCAACTAACAAGAATATAGTTTGGACATCAAGCAATTCAAGTATTGTTCAAATCAATCAAAATGGAATATTGACTTCTAAAGCAGAGGGAGCAGTTTATATATCAGCTACAACAGTTGATGGGGGAATAGTTGCATGGTGTACGGTTGTTGTAAAAAAAATACCTGTAACTGGAATAACTCTTGATAAAACGTCAATAACAATGGATATTAATCAAACAGCAGTGCTATATGCTACGATATACCCAACTACAGCTACTAATAAGGCTATAGTTTGGACATCAGGCAATTCAAGTATTGTGGAAGTTAGTCAAAAGGGAATATTAACTTCTAAAGCAGAGGGAGCAGTTTATGTAGCTGCTACAACAGTTGATGGAGGATTAGTTGCAGGATGTACAGTTGTTGTAAAAAGAATTCCTGTTACAGGAATAACTCTTGATAAAACGTCAATAACAATGGATATTAATCAAACAGCAGTACTATATGCTACTGTAGCCCCAACTACGGCTACTAATAAGGCTATAGTTTGGACATCAAGCAATCCAAGTATTATAGAGGTTAGTCAAAATGGAAAATTAACATCTAAAGCAGAGGGTTCAGTTTATGTAACTGCTAAAACTGTTGATGGAGAATTAGTTACAGGGTGCTCAGTGCTTGTAAAAAGGTTGCCTGTTACTGGGATAACCTTGGATAAAACTAGCTCATCAATAGAAGTAGGCAATTCAATAATCTTAAAGGCATCAATAGCACCAGCAAATACAACAAATAAATCAGTTAGCTTTGAATCTACTAATAGTAATATTGCATCAGTGGATTCAACTGGAAAAGTAATTGGAAAGGCTGTAGGTGTAGTAATAATAACCGCTACAACAAATGATGGTTACTTTAAGGACACATGCATTATAACTGTAAAAGAGAATAAAAATAAAGAAACTTTAAAAATAAGATTAAATAAAACATCAATACAAATTAAGAAGGGCAAATTTGAAAAACTTACACCTATAATTACTCCTGGAAATTCAAAAAATATAGGTTTAACTTGGAAATCAAGTGATGAGAAAGTTGCCTCCGTAACTCAAGATGGAAGGGTTTTTGGAAGAAAAGAAGGAAATGCTGTAATAACAGTTACAACAAAGAGTGGAGCAAAGGCCAGCTGTAAAGTGCAAATAACTAGTAGTAAAGAAAAGGAAAGGGGCCACGGAAAAGGCCATGATAATGGACATTGGACATGGAATGATTAAATTTAAAAAATAATTTTACGATATAAAAGAAATGTACTTAAATTTGAAAAAAATTTAAGTACATTTCTTTATTTAATTAGAATTTTGCTAAAACGTTCGTTTTTTTAGATTATTCTAAGAATCTTTCGCGTAAATTAAAATTTTATAAAAACTCTTCTATTAGATCTTCGAAAATTTTAATATGAACTTGTTCATCAGAAATTATTTTTAGTATTATTTTTTCGATATATTTATCCTTAATTGTTTTTAATAATAAAGTATAATTGTTAATAGCATTTTTTTCACCAACAATATTGTTTTCTAACTTATGCCTAAAGTTTAACTTATCATTCTTAGTGTTATCGCTTTGTTTATCATAAATATTATTTTTATCAACATAAGCTATGTTTCCTGTCATCCAAAAGTTTTTACTTGAATTTTGATAAAATGGTTTTCCACCTAGTAGTGGAATCAATTCACTAAGAGCATCTAAATGTCGCATTTCAACTAAGGCTATACACATTAATGCTTTTGATATAGTATCATTACTAATAGTTTTACTGTGATATATATATTGAGTAATTGCTTGTATTTCACTATCAGCGCTACTTGCAAAAGCATTTAATAATAAATTTGCATATTCCAAATTTTCTCTTTCAACTTTTATTGGTGGAAAAGGTATAGTTGATTGACAGGGCAAAGTTTTAAAAAATTCATCGATTTTTTCTTCAATATTTTCAAAGTTTTTTATGATTTATAACACTCTCCTTTTTAATAAGATTAGAAAGCCTAGAAGGTAAGCAAGCTCAGGTTATGCAATGATCAATTTTCTTTTCTATGAAAGTCATCCTTATATAATAAATTAATATGTTTTAAATTTAATATGTATGCAAGAAATAAGTGCCACCACGTGGCAAGTGGCATCTTTTAAAAAGTCTCTATGATTTTAATAAAATTATAGGGACTTTTTTAAGTGCAAAGTATTAGAAATAGAATAACAGAAAAGGGCCAGATAGCTACCAGCATATGCTCATTATTCGCTTTAAAGTATTATATTACAGTTATAAGAACTAAATCTTATTTACAAAACAAATGGTTAGAAGTCTATTTATTATAATTTTCTATAGTTGTTGATTCGACAATTTTATCAAATATAATTAGAGTGAATACTTATATAATTGGAGGAGTTTTGATGAACAAAGAACTTTTATTTGAAGAAATTATTACTCAAGTAGTTGAAATGGAAGAAGAAAAGGTAGTAGAGTTATGTGAAAAATCATTAGAAATGAGCATACCTGCTTATGAAACTATAACCTGTGCACTTATACCAGGTATGAATGAGGTAGGAAGGCTTTATGAAGAGGAAGAATATTTCTTGCCAGAAGTTTTAATGTGCTCTGACGCATTTAACTCAGGACTTGAAATTGTAAAACCTTTTATTGACAAAAGTTCCTTGGGAAAAGCTATTAAGGTAGTTATTGGAGTCATAGAGGGAGACACTCACGATATTGGTAAAAATCTTGTAAGAA
>JAJXYA010000163.1 GCA_021780795.1 Bacillota bacterium
TTCGCTAGCAGAATATATCATGAGAACCTTTGTAGTAGGTATAATAACTTTTTTTTTAGGAAGATATTTATCAAAAAGAACTGCAAGTGAGCTTACTGCGTATGATTTCGTATTGGTATGGACTCTCGGAGCGCTTACAGTTGCACCATTATTAGATGGAGAGATCTCCTTTACATATATAGTTGTTCCATTATTAACCTTGTTTTTTTGGCATTATGTAATCAGTTTTATATCTTTAAAAAATAGAAAGGTATCTTTATTTTTTAATGGTAAACCCATAATTTTAATTGATGAAGGGAAGATAATAAGAAAGAATTTGAAAAAGCATTTCATAAATGTTGATTTACTTATGAGTGAATTGAGGCTTAAGAATATTTTTGATATTTCAGAAGTTAAATATGTAATTCTAGAACCTAATGGTCATTTTAGTATTATAAAGAACCAGGCAAATAGACCAGTTACTCCAATAGATCTTAATCTAGTAGCTAAGACCGTAGTTTTACCATTGGTTATTATTAACGATGGAAAATTGTTTGAAGAAAATTTAATTAAATCAGGAGTAGATAAACAATGGCTTATGAATAATCTTTCTACGTATAATGTAGAGCATATATCAGATATCTATCTTGCTACCATAGATAGTTTTAAAAAATTATATGTTTCTAAAAAAGATTAGGTGACTAGTTTAATTATATCGTTTATTTCCAAAAGCATTTATTATTGACATTAATTTGATGTCCAATTATAATTGGAGTATGAAAATAGATAAAACAATTTACCAAATAGGAAGAATTAGAGAAAAGGCTAACGATTTCATATTGAAAGAGTTAAAACAGGTTGGAGTGGAAGAAGTAGCTCCTTCACATGGAGATATTTTAGTTGCTTTATTTCATCACAAGGAACTCCCTATGACGGAGATCGCAAATAGTATTCATAGAGATAGGTCAACAGTTACAACCTTAATAAATAAGTTGTTGAAACAAGGATATGTTTTAGCAAAAAAGGACCCAAATGATAGCAGATCAACCATAATATCTCTTACACAAAAGGGAAAGGAGTTAGAGTCAAGTTTTCTAGAAATCTCAAGAAAATTATACGAAGTTGAATATAAAGGCATAAGTGATGAAGAAAAAGAGATATTTCAAAATGTGCTAAAAAAGGTTTTAGATAATTTTTAGGCTATAAAAGTTTGGAAATGAGCGAACTTTTTCAGTTTCTTGAAAATCCAAACCCAAAATGTCCAATATCCTTTCCGTTCTTGAATTCATTCTTAATTGAGCTCAAGAGAGAAGAAATCACAATTAGTGAACTTGTAACAGATTTAAGTGCTAAAATTGTGCTGTACTCAAGAGTGTTACAGCACAGAATTCTTTAGTGATAATCAAAAACAGAAATAGTGATTAATTTTTTTAATAATATACTTGGATATCAAAGTATATTTATTATACGGCGGAGGTTATAAATAAGAAGTTAACTTAAAGCATAATCAACTACTTATTTACAAAATCATAAAATTTGATCTAACTATGTAACTAGGGAAATTTAATTTATTACTTAAACATATGTAGATAGGAGAAATAATAAAATGATAACTAAGGGTTATTTACAGATAAAAGCAGTTGACTTAGTAGGGGATTAATATATACAGGAGGAGTAAGTTATAAGAAGAGAAGAACTGGAGGACTTATATAACTATATAAAAAGAGAATACAAGGGGTGAATTACATGATTAAATTTGATAATGTGTCAAAGAGTTATTCCAGTGGTAATATAGCAGTTAATTCTTTGAGTTTAAATATTGAAGAAGGAGAATTTTTTGTAATTATAGGCCCAAGTGGATGTGGGAAAACCACCACGCTTAAGATGATTAATCGTTTAATAGATTTGAGCCATGGAACAATTTATATAAAGGATAAGAAAATAAGTGAATATGATATCCATGAATTACGGTGGAATATAGGATATGTTCTTCAACAGATCGCACTATTCCCTCACATGACAGTTGAAGAAAATATAGCTATTGTCCCAGAATTAAAGAAGTGGGATAAACGAAAAATTAAGGATAGAATTACCGAACTTTTGGATAGTGTTGGACTTGAACCTGAAAAGTATCGCTATCGCAAGCCCTCTGAACTTTCTGGTGGTGAACAGCAGAGGGTAGGGGTAGTTCGTGCTCTAGCAGCTGACCCAAGTATTATTTTAATGGATGAACCTTTTAGTGCTTTAGATCCAATTACTCGGCAGAAACTTCAGCAGGATATAGCAGGGCTACAAAAAAGAATCAAGAAAACCATTGTTTTTGTAACTCACGATATGCAAGAAGCTTTAGCCCTTGGGGATAGAATTTGTGTGATGAAGGATGGAGAAGTTGTTCAGTGCGATACACCAAAAGAAATTGCAAATAATCCTAAAAATGATTTTGTGAAGAATTTTGTCAAATCTGGGAATGTATATAGAACACCTCTTCTTAATGCCGGTTATCAAGTTAAGGATTTACTTAATATAAATCTTTACCATCATGATAAAGCTGAAGATGCTACTTTTAGTATAGATTATACTGCATCTATTGAAGATTTACTTAAGCTATTAACAAATGAGAGGGCTATTGTAGTGGAGCATTTAGGAGAAATTATTGGAACTGTGACTCAGAAACATGTGCTTAAATTTATATCAATTCAACTCGAAAATGGCGGTGAGAGCTCATGAATACATTCATTTTAACACTACAAGAACGTAAAGAACAAATAGGGACTGCACTACTTAAGCATATGCAAATTTCATTTATCGCAATCTTTATTGCTGTGATTATTGGAGTTCCCCTTGGTATATATATTACAAGACATAAGCGCTTAGCTGAACCAATTATACAAATAGCTGCCATTTTTCAGACAATACCATCGCTTGCTCTCCTTGGAATTTTAATTCCTCTTGTAGGAATTGGCCAGATGCCAGCTGTTATTGCCCTTGTGATTTATGCAATCTTGCCCATACTAAGGAATACATATACTGGCATTAAAGAGGTTGACCCAGTATTGATTGAGGCTTCTGAGGCCATGGGGATGAAAAAGCATAAGCAACTTTTCAAAGTAGAGATACCACTTGCAATGCCTGTAATTATGGCAGGTATAAGGACTGCAATGGTGCTAATTATTGGGACAGCTACACTTGCAGCTTTAATAGGTGCGGGTGGTCTTGGGGATTTGATCCTTCTCGGAATTGATCGTAATAACAATAACCTGATCTTAATTGGAGCAGTTCCCGCAGCACTTCTTGCTATTTTTTTTGATGTAGTGCTCCGTTACCTTGAAAAAGCCTCTTTGAAAAAATCAATTATTGC
>JAJXYA010000098.1 GCA_021780795.1 Bacillota bacterium
ACAATATTCAAGTATTTCTTTATTCTTATCTAACTCTCCAATTCTTTCTCTTAAACTATCTACTGGAATATTTATAGCTCCTTCAATATGTCCATCATTAAATTCTTTTTCTGTACGAACATCTAACACTATGGCATTTTCTTTATCATAGGCCATAAACTGATCTGTAGTTAATACATCCATTCTTCCTGCTAACACGTTTTGTGCCACGTATCCTGCCATATTAACTGGATCTTTTGCAGAAGAGAAAGGTGGTGCATAGCAAAGTTCTAACTCTGTTAAATCAGTAACTGTTCCACCAAATCTAATAGCTGTGGCAAGTACATCAATTCTCTTATCCACTCCCTGAGAGCCTACACCTTGTGCTCCAAGTATTTTGCCTTCTTCATTAAAAATTAACTTAAGTGTCATAGGCAGAGCACCTGGATAATAAGAAGCATGAGATAATGGATGAACAAATATAGCTTTAAATGGTATATTAAGTCTTGTTAAAGTTCTTTCATTATTACCTGTACTTGCGGCAGTTAATCCAAATACCTTAATAATTGAAGTTCCTTGAGTTCCCTTATAAGTAGTATTTAAGCCTGCTAGATTATCAGCTGCTATTCTACCTTGTTTGTTTGCAGGACCAGCTAATGGAATTGCTGTATTTCCTTTATTTATAAAGTCCACTACTTCAATAGCATCACCAACTGCAAATACTCCCTCTGCATTAGTTTCCATCTTATCATTTACTAAAATGTGACCTCTAGCTCCAAGTTTAATGCCGGCTTCTTTTATGAATTCGGTATCTGGTACCACTCCTATAGCCAATATGACTATTTCTGTACTTATCTTTTTACCACTATTTAAGATTACTTCTACGCTAGATTCATTATCCTTAAATTCTTTTACTCCATCATTAATAATTAGATCTACACCATTATCTAAAATTTCTTTTTCTACTGCTAAAACCATATCTGTGTCAAAAGGTGCCAATATATGAGGCGCTGCTTCAACTAAAGTGACTTCGAGTCCTCTCTCTTTTAAGCTTTCAGCCATTTCCACACCAACAAAGCCTCCACCTATAACAACTGCACTTTTAGTTCCTTTATTGTCCACATAAGACTTGATGTTATCAGTATCAGCAACGTTTCTTAGTGTATATATTTTTTTGCTATTAATTCCTTCTATATTAGGTTTGATTGCTCTCGCTCCTGGTGATAATACTAAATAATCATAGCTTTCTTCATAAATACCCTTATTTTTGCTTTTAACTGTCACTATTTTTTTATTAATATCTACGCCAACTACTTCACTATTATTTCTTACATCTATGTTAAATCTGGCATTCATACTCTTAGGTGTTTGTA
The DNA here is from genome assembly GCA_021780795.1 of Bacillota bacterium. Next base: position 1,353 of record JAJXYA010000098.1, read on the forward strand.
CTAAGAGGTCATCTCTATCCTTAATTGATTCTCCAATATAGTAAGGTAGTCCACAATTTGCAAAAGAAATGTACTCATCTCTTTCAAACATGATTATTTCTGCATTTTCATCTAGTCTTCTGAATCTAGCAGCAGCTGATGCTCCACCAGCTACGCCCCCAACTATAATAACTTTTTTATTCATTAAAAACACCCCTCATATTCTTTATTATGTTATATTAAAAATTGAATTAATTAACTTTCCGTATTCCCTAAATCTTTATGTGACCTTATCTAGTTACATTGTATCTCCAAGAAGATATTCCTCTGCTAAGATGGTAGATATTTTCAAACTCATTGTTGTTTAAAAAATCTACTGCTCTTGGGCTTCTTCCACCAGAAGCGCAATAAACAAGTATCGGCTTCTCCTTATATTCATCAAGTTCACCAAGCTTCATTGGTAACAACTGAACTGGAAAAAGCTTTGCTCCTGGAATATGTCCATCTTCATATTCCTCTTTAGTCCTTACATCTAAAATGACAAGTTCTTTATTATCATTGATAAGCTTATAAGCCTCTTCTCCATTTACATTTTTAATATTTGAATTAAACATAATTTATAATCCCCTTTCGTAAATAAAAAATATAATTTCATTAAATATTTTATTTTGACCACTTATAAAAAATAAATACAGGTCGGCAATTCCTATAACACTACATTTTATTATTTTAATTTGTCCATTTGTAGTTATGCCTCTCTTGATATATCCTCTTCCACTTCATTTTCACTATTATAATTTATAGAATTTTTGAGACATGCATAAACATAATTATTTCATTGTATAAAGTCTGGATGACTGAGAACATCATCCTTAAAATCATAAGGAGCTATATCCATAGGACAATTTTTCTCACATATCTTGCAAGATACACAAGAATTATCTACTTGAAGCAAAGAATTTTTATTAATTTCATTCAAATACCTCCAAAATACATTATACCCATAGGGGGTATCCCATGGGTATATTATATTTGGATTTAAATAATATGTCAATAGTTTTTATTTCTCTAAATTCTCTTTAGCAGTATCCACTTCAAAGCCTTCCACAAAATTTTTTACATCTTTTAATTTAGTGTTTTCTGGCACAGAGTCTGGAATTCCTAATTTCTTGTATACTTCTTTCATCTCAATTTTAGTTCCAACTGAAACATCTTTTATGGTCATATAGCCTTTAATTTCTTCCACATTAATTTTCGATTCACCTGTTACTTGTTTTGGAAGTACCTGAAAGATACCAACATTTTTACTTATAAATACTCCAGTAAAGAATAACCCAATTACAAGTATAATTACGGTTAAAGTTTTCAATGTCTTTTTCCCAGTTTTATATTCTAGAGCACCTCTCGATGGACAAGCAAGTACACAGCTTTGACAGCTAATGCATTCTACTGAACTTACCTTATCAATCTTTGCTACATCAATGTTCATTGGGCAACTTTTACTACATAAATTACAGTTAATGCAAACTTCTTTATCTCTAACAATTTTACTTGGGCTAACTTTTGAAATAATGCCGTAAACTGCCCCCATTGGGCAAAGGTATTTACAAAAGAATCTATCATAAATCATTGAACCCAACAAAATAACAACTAATGTTATTGTTCCGATTAAATATTCAGTGGTTAAACTTGTAAATCCAGCTTTTATATGTCCATAGGCCGCCCAAGGATCATAGGGATCCATCCAAAGTCCTGCGGTTTTCCATGCAAAATATATAGTTACTACGAGCACAATATATTTCAAATATCTTAAAGGCTTGTCTATTGTTGGAGGCATAATAAATCTTTTACGAAATAGCTTTTTTCCTATAATTCCAAAGAATTCTTGAAGAGCTCCGAAGGGACATATTAAACCACAAAAGCTTCTTCTAAATATTAATGCTAGTACTAAAGTAATTCCTAAGAGTATCATGGTACCTGAAAATATTTTTTGTAAAAAAGTC
>JAJXYA010000256.1 GCA_021780795.1 Bacillota bacterium
AAAAGTAGTGGCAAAAAGCATTTTTTATAGCTAGAAAGTGCTTCTATAGTAGTAATCTGACGTAAGTCATTCAATAAGATTAGAAATAAAATGATGTTTCAATTAGGCGTAATTTGACGTTTAACATTCTATCGACATTGCTTATACTTACATATAAACTATCATCCGGAATAAAATTCTTAGTCTCCCATAAAACGGACTTAGTACTATATGGCATATATATAATAGTCTATTTTGTACTTGTATCTTCAAATGATTTTTCAAGTGCACCAATTATATATTGATTAAGTGTTGTTCCCTCTTTTGCAGCCTCTAGTGCTATTTTCCTATGAAGTTCTGGTGATATTCTTACATTAAAAGACCCTTTAAATTCTTTATCAGGCTCTTTTCCACACTGCTCACATATACTTAAATAATTTTCAATGCTTTGATGAAACATTTCTTCTAATTCGTCAGCAGTTGTTCCATGAAAATTTAGTGAATCATTAATTCCAAAAACTTTACCAATAAATATTTTATCTTCTGCATCATACTCTACTTTTGCATGATATCCTTTATATTCCATCATTGAACTCATTTAAACACTTCCTTTCTTACAATATACACTAATCATGTCGTTATATATTATTCAAAACTAATCAATTTCTCCAATATCCTTTAAAAATTGCAAAACCATTTCTATTTGATATCTATATAATTCATTTCCTGGATGAGGCTCATCAAACTGAAGTATTCGTTTTGTATCTAAATGACAGTAACCTATCCCCGAACCTCTTCCTCCTGAAAATTTGGTGCAATTACATTTTGCCATTAAAGTATCTAGTTCTCTTGTTGTAAAATTATTTGTACTTGGCTTTCTATATACTTTATTTATAAGATCTTCCTTTTTGGGCATTAGTAATCATCACTTCCCTTATTCAAAAGTTTGCAACTGATTTATAGTCGCATTGTATCATCGATAATAAAAATTTTCAATCTCTATTTACATTTTGTTATAACTATATATATTATATCCTACTCAATTCCAAGTAAATTATTATTGACATTCATATTTAAATGCATATTTATTAACTTTATATATAGTAAACTAATTCTTTCAACATATTTCCAGAAGCATTTTCATTTAAAATAAATAGAGTCAACAAACCTTTATAAATCTTAGGTTTGTTGACTCTATTTATTTTATTCCCACTCAATCGTAGCAGGTGGCTTACTAGTTACGTCATAAACGATTCTATTAACACCCTTAACTTCATTAACAATCCTTCTAGATACCTTATCTAGTACTTCATAAGGGATTCTAGCCCAATCTGAAGTCATGGCATCTGAGCTTGTTACAGCCCTTAAGGCTACTGTGTGACAGTAAGTTCTTTCGTCACCCATAACACCAACGGATTGGATGTTTGGAAGGCAAGCAAAGTATTGCCATATTGCTTCGTCGAGTTTTGCATTTGCAATTTCTTCTCTGAAAATGGCATCTGCTTCTCTAACTATTTCCAGCTTTTCCTCTGTAATTGCTCCAAGAACTCTTATTCCAAGACCTGGTCCTGGGAATGGCTGTCTCCAAACTAGTTTATGAGGTATTCCTAGTTCTTCTCCTACAGCTCTTACTTCATCCTTAAATAGCTCTCTTAATGGCTCTATAAGCTTAAATTGCATATCTTCAGGAAGTCCGCCTACATTGTGGTGACTCTTTATTGTAGCAGAGGTTGCTGTACCGCTTTCTACTACGTCAGGGTATATAGTTCCTTGAACTAGATAAGCTATCTCACCAAGCTTATTTGCTTCTTCTTCGAATACTCTAATGAATTCTTCACCGATGATTTTTCTCTTTCTTTCAGGATCGCTAACGCCATCAAGTTTTCCTAAAAATCTATCTTTAGCATTAACTCTTATTAAGTTCATATCAAATTGTTTTCTAAAGATTTCTTCTACTTGATCCCCTTCATCTTTTCTAAGAAGACCATGATCAACAAATATGCAAGTAAGCTGCTTTCCTATAGCCTTGTGGACGATAACTGCCGCTACTGAAGAATCAACACCACCAGATAATGCACATAATACTTTCTTATCTCCAACTAATCTTTTAATCTCTGCAATCTTTTCTTCTGCAAAGGCATTCATTGACCAGTCACCTTTTAAGTTACATACCTTGAATAAGAAGTTTGAAAGCATTTCTTTTCCAAAGGTAGTATGTTCAACTTCCGGATGAAATTGAACTCCATATATTTTTTTATCTTCGTTTGCCATTGCAGCAACAGGACATTCTTTTGTATTTGCAACAATTTTAAAGCCTTCTGGAAGAGTTGATGCATGGTAACCATGACTCATCCAACAAATACTGTCATTTTCTATACCTTTAAATATAGCACTATCTTTGTTAAGATTAATTTCTGTTTTACCATATTCTCTAACTTCTGCTCTCTCAACAACTCCGCCTAATAGATGAGTTATTAATTGGTGTCCATAGCATATGCCAAGTACAGGCACTCCAAGTTCTAATACACCTTTATCAATTGAAGCAGCACCTTCATCTAAAACGCTGTTTGGTCCACCAGTGAATATGATACCTTTAGGATTTTTTTCTTTTATTTTTTCTAAAGTATAAGTATATGGAACAATTTCACAGTATATGTTATGTTCTCTTACTCTTCTGGCAATTAGCTGATTATACTGACCGCCAAAGTCAATTACTAAAACTAATTCTCTATTCATCTTCAACTCTCCTGTGCTCGAATTTTGAAACTTTTCATGTTTACATATAACTTTAATTCTATAAAAAGAAATATATTTTGTCAATACAATTAATAGCTCTATATTTAACACAAATTTAAATGAAATTTGATATATTTGTTATATAATTAAATTAAATGAAATTTAGTTTTGAGGTGCAGTATGAAATATATTGATGAATTAAAGAGAATATTAAAAAAAGGAAGTGTTAATACACTATTTCAACCGATAATATCCCTTTCTAATGGAGATATTATCGGATATGAAGCCCTTACTCGTGGTCCTAAGGAATCCCCTCTCTATTATCCTGAGGAGCTTTTTTCTACTGCTCAAAAGCTAGACTTTACAAGTGAATTAGAACTATTATGTAAAATTAAAACTTTCGAGAATTTTAGTAAACAGCATATTACGGATAAATTGCTATTCATTAATGTAGATACAAATGCTCTTCAAGATGAAAAATTCAGAAAGTCTTTTATTAAAGTTTTTGATGACAAAAGTCACAACCTTTTAAAAAGAATAGTTATCGAAATATCTGAAAGAGCTTCTATACATAATTATAAAGTTTTTTGTAAAAACTTAGATTTATTCATTAAT
>JAJXYA010000248.1 GCA_021780795.1 Bacillota bacterium
GATAGATAGGTTAAAAAGCAGCAAGGAAGACTACAGTATAATTGTTGTAGGTCAAAAAGGAAGAGTTATATTTAAAAAGCTTAATGTTGAAACTGTGGCTGAATACGTTGAAATTTCAGATGTACCTTCTCAAAAGGAAGCGAATACCGTTATTAACCACGCACTTAGTATGTATAGTAGTGGAGAAATAGGTGAGGTCCACATTGTCTATAAAAAACTTATTTCAGCAGTAAAAAATGAAGTTAAAATTGAAAAGGTACTTCCTTTAAATTTTGATAATGAAGAGAATGCTAGCAAAGAATATGTAGAAATTGAAGCAATAGATGAAAAATCAATGTATGAAATTACTTCATTATTTTTAGGTGGCAAAATGTTAAATGCTATGCTGCATTCAAAAGCTAGTGAGCACAGGGCTAGAATGGAGTCTATGGGATCAGCTACTAACAATGCTACTGATTTACTTGAAAAACTTAATTTGAAATATAATAGAATTAGACAAAGTGCAATTACGCAAGAGATATCAGAAATAGTTGGAGGAGCAGAAGCTCAAAGGTAAATAGAGGGAAAACAATTAGTAATTGTTTTCTTCCCAGAGGAATACAAGGAGGTATACTATGCCAGGACATATAGGAAAAGTCGTTCAAATAATAGGGCCTGTTATAGACATAAAGTTCGATTCAGATAGTCTTCCTAATATTTTCAATAGCATTGAGATTCAGATGGAAGATAGAATAGTTGTAGCTGAGGTTGAACAACATATTGGCGATGATATTATAAGAGCAATAGCAATGGAGAGCACAGAAGGTTTAAAAAGAGGGCTAGAAGCTGTTGATACAGGCAATCCAATAACAGTCCCGGTTGGAAATGTAGTACTAGGAAGGTTATTTAATGTTCTTGGAAAGCCTATGGATGAAATGGGAGAAGTTAAGGTCGATACATATATGCCTATTCACAGAGCTGCCCCAACTTTTGAAGAACAGTCTGTTGAACCAGAGATGTTTGAAACTGGTATTAAGGTAATAGACTTAATAGCACCATATCAAAGAGGTGGAAAAATTGGTCTTTTTGGTGGTGCAGGAGTTGGTAAAACTGTTCTTATTCAAGAACTTATAAATAATATTGCAAAAGAGCATGGTGGACTCTCAGTATTTACTGGAGTTGGTGAGAGAACTAGAGAAGGTAACGATCTTTATAATGAAATGAAAGAATCGGGAGTTATAGCTAAAACCGCTTTAGTTTTTGGTCAGATGAATGAACCGCCTGGAGCTAGAATGAGAGTTGCATTAACAGGTCTTACCATGGCAGAACATTTTAGGGATCAAGGCCAAGATGTACTGTTATTTATAGATAATATATTTAGATTTTCACAAGCCGGTTCAGAGGTATCTGCTCTTTTAGGTAGAATACCAAGTGCTGTTGGATATCAGCCTACACTTGCTACAGAGATGGGTGCGCTTCAAGAGAGAATTACATCTACAAAGCAAGGATCTATTACTTCTGTTCAAGCTGTATACGTACCAGCCGATGATTTAACAGATCCAGCTCCGGCTACTACATTTAGCCATCTTGATGCTACTACAGTGCTTTCTAGAGGGATAGTTGAACTTGGTATTTATCCAGCAGTAGACCCACTAGACTCTACTTCAAGGATGCTTGACCCTAGAATAATTGGTCAAGAGCACTATGATGTTACAATAAGGGTAAAACATATTCTTGAAAGATATAAAGAACTCCAAGATATTATTGCTATACTAGGACTAGATGAATTGTCTGAAGAGGATAAAATAATAGTACTAAGAGCCCGAAAGGTTCAAAGATTCTTATCACAACCATTTACTGTAGCTGAACAATTTACTGGAATGAAAGGTAAATTTGTGCCAGTAAAAGAAACTATAAGAGGATTTAAAGAAATTCTTGAAGGGAAACATGACAAATTACCTGAAGCAGCCTTTTTGTTTGTTGGTTCTATAGAAGAGGCAATAGAAAAAGCAAAATCTATGGCTAGTGAATAAGATAGTGTCATAAAAATAACCTTTAATTAATTTTTAAGAATATGTGCGTAGAAATGGAAGTGTTTTTATATGGAAAATCATATAAAGCTTACTATACTCACTCCAGAAAAGGAGTTTTATAGTGGTGAAATCCTGAGCTTGTATACTGAAAGCAATGAAGGTAGATTTGGTATTCTCGCAAATCATGTTCCTCTGATATCTCCATTAAAGCCATCTGCTACAACATTTACAGAGTTAAATGGTAAAGAGTTAAAAGCCTTTACATCAACGGGGATTTTGAGAGTGCATCAGGGTGAAGTGGAAATGTTATGCAGTGCTTGTGAATGGCCAGAGGATATAGATTCTGAAAGAGCAAGACGGGCTAAAGAAAGAGCAGAAGAAAGATTACTTCATAAGGATGGAGTTGACCTTAAAAGAGCAGAGAATGCTGTTTTAAGATCGCTTATGAGAATGAAGATAAAAGGTTAGGTATTATAAAATGGAGATATTAATTTATCTCTATTTTTTTGCGTAGAAATCAACTAAGATGAATTAATTAAAGACTTTGGAATTATCTTAAAATGTCGTTAAATTCTTTTAATCACATTTTCATTAAAATTTTATATATTAATAATATAAAGAATAGATATATTTTAAAAATCAATTCTTACAATACCCCTATCTATATAATGAATCAAATAGCCCTCTTCACATTTGTGCTGGGGGATGATTTTATTAATAGCATGAATATTAAAAAATCATTATTTATAGAATAAAAAAATAAATTATGGTCAAGAATCTAATTGAAGGATAGGGGGATTAAAATGAAAAGAAAAAGTATTGCACTTTTGTGCATAGTATTAAGCTTGATTATTTTACAAATTAATGTTAGATTCTCAAATGCACAGGAGGAAGTTAATTTATTTGACGAAATATTACTTGCAACAAAAAGTAAAACTGTAGAATACGGATTGAAGACATGTTTCAAAACTGAGGAAGAGCCGAAAGAGGTTTGTAACTATTTAATTCGGACTTTGGGATTTAATAACAAAGAAATAAAATTAGATAGTTCTGAGAATGAAGATTCCTATTGTATAGAGTTTTCAGGTAAAAGTGTTCAAGGATATATAGAGGCCTTAAAATACAATAATGAGGATGTTATAACGATAAACATAAGCGAGACTGGTAATGAAAATGGACTAGTATCCCTTAAAAATAAGGTTAGCGATAGTATTGGATATAGAGGTAAAGATATTAGATATTTTCAATACTTAAAGGCAGAAATGAATAAGATTCATACAAATGTAGAGGTAGAAGATATTTATGGTGTTAATGAGAGGATAATAAAAATTTTAAAATCTCATGGAACTGAAAATATTGAGACTGTGAGTATAAATAATGGACTAAGCACTATTGCATATACGAAAAAATACGATGAGAAGGTAAATAATAACAAGTTATTTGATTTTAATTATGCTGTATGTAATTATTCATCTGGAAGGTACATTATTATTGGTACACCTGAAATAATTACAACTTATTAAAAATTAACAATATAATGGAGGAAAAAAATGGATAAATTAATTATAAAAGGTGGGAAAAAATTAGAAGGTGAAGTGAATATTAGTTCAGCTAAAAATTCAGTCCTTCCTATACTTGCAGCAACAATATTAAATGGTAATAGTTGTACAATTGAAAATGCACCTATGCTTGAAGATGTATTTGTAATTTGTGAAGTGTTGAAATCTCTTAAAGCAGATGTTAGTATAGATAAACTTAATAAAAGGGTGAAAATCAATACTGCTAATTTATTTGACAATGAGGCTAATGATGAGTTAGTCAGAAAAATGAGAGCATCTTTTTTAATAATGGGTCCCATGCTTGGAAGATTCGGAAACTTCAAAATTTCTTTGCCGGGTGGATGCAATATTGGAACTAGGCCAATTGATCTTCATTTAAAAGGATTATCAGCTTTAGGCGCAGAAGTATCAGTAGGTCACGGGTATGTGGAAGCAAAAGCAAAAAAACTAAAAGGTAACAACATATATTTAGATTATCCTTCAGTAGGTGCTACAGAAAATATAATGATGGCGGCAACTTTAGCTGAGGGAGAAACAATAATAGAAAATGCGGCAGAAGAACCAGAAATCGTAGATTTGGCAAGGTTTTTAAAGGCTATGGGAGCGCAAATACGAGGAGAAGGAACAGACACCATAAGAATTTTAGGAGTTAAAGATTTTAAGGAAGTTGTTTATAAACCCATATATGATAGGATAGAAGCGGGGACATTTATGATAACTGCTGCAATAACAAAAAGCATGTTTAAAATTAATGGCATTGATGAGGTTCATTTAAAACCAATTATAGCAAAGCTTACAGAAATGGGAGTAGCAATAGAGATTAATAAGAATAGTATAATTGTTGATGGTAGGAAAAAGTTAAATCCGGTAGATATAAAAACTATGCCATACCCAGGATTCCCAACAGATATGCAAGCTCAGATGATGAGCTTATTATGTACAGTAAAAGGTACAAGTATAATTACAGAAACTATTTTTGAAAATAGATTTATGCATGCCGTAGAATTAAAAAGAATGGGAGCAAATATAAAAATAGATGGTAGAAGTGCTGTAATAGAAGGTATAGACACGTTTACAGGTTCAGAAGTTAAAGCTACAGATTTAAGAGCAGGGGCAGCACTAATATTAGCAGGACTTACAGCAGAGGGAAGAACTACAATAAACGATATATACCATATTGATAGAGGGTATGTCTCTATTGAAAAGAAATTAAAGGCTCTAGGAGCAGACATAGAAAGAGTTAGTTCTCGTAAATAATAGGAAAATTTAAAGAATTGAAATATATAATCGATTAATATATTTCAATTCTTTTTTATTATAATTAAAACTTAATTATATTTTTTACATAGGAAATTAATCAGTTGAAAAAGTAATATTATTTATAGTTGTTTAATATGTATAAAGTAAAATTTATTTTATAACGAGAGGAGAAAAAAATGAGAAGAGTTTTTATTACAGTACATTTGAAAAACATCCTTCTATTAATCACTGCATTTACTGCATTTATAGTTATAACCTCTATTTTAATAGTTGGGGTAGGAGATAATAAAAGCTTGAATAAAAATAAAAACTCGGTAATTAAGCCAGAAGAATATGAAAAGCTTATTAAGAATGGTTTGTTACCAAGAATTTCTAAGGTCAAAGTCTTCATATCAAAAGAAAACACTATAAAAGAGCTTAATTTAGAAGAATATGTTACTGGTGTTGTTGCTGCGGAAATGCCTGCTGAGTTTGATGTAGAAGCTTTAAAAGCACAAGCAGTAGCGGCTAGGACTTATGCTTTGGCTCATGTTACCGAACTAGGTGGAGCGCTGTGCAAAAATGGGAATGGTGCCAATTTGTGCGATACAGTCCATTGTCAAGCTTATATGACTAAAGAAGAACGTATAAAATTATGGCCTAAAAGCTCAGGTGAGAAATATTGGGATAAGATTGAAATGGCGGTTAAAAGCACACAGGGACAAGTGCTAACATATAACAATAGCTTGGTAATGGAGCCTTATTATTTTGCAACTAGCAGTGGGAAAACGGAAAATTCTGAGGAGGTATTTAGTAATAGTATACCTTATCTAAGGAGTGTAGATCGCGGAGGTGAAGAAAGAGCACCAAAGTTTAAGAGTAGTAAAATTTTTAAGTATAAGGAGCTAAGTGAGATTATAAATAAGAATTATAATAATGCTAAGGTAACCTCAGCTAGCATTAAAAAACAAATAACGATACTTGAAAGGACTGAAGCTGGAAGTGTTAAGAATATTAAGGTGGGGAGTATAACAATGACAGGTAGTAAATTTAGAACTATGTTAGGTTTAAACTCATCAAATTTTGAAATAAAGTTTAATTCAAATGATGTAGAAATAGATTGCAGTGGGTACGGTCATGGTGTAGGAATGAGTCAATGGGGTGCAGATGCTATGGCAAAGGAAGGCAAAAATTATATTGAAATATTAAACCATTATTATCAAGGAACGGCTATATCCAAATGAGAAGGCTGTATTTATATTCTTAAGTCCTGATTGTATTGTTAAGCTGGGTACTCTCTATAAGGAAGGAGTAATCAGCTTTATTTTTTATGGAAATAAACTTTTAGGGTTACTGTCATTTCAGAAGAAAAGTGCCTGCTCCTTTAAGGTATGTTGACTACTTCAGAGAAAAAGAAAGCTTCAGTGGCAGCCTAAATCTCGTGCTGAAGTCGTTTATATTGTGGCATTGATAATTACGAACAGCTATGAAGACGATGATTTAAACAAAATTAAAAGCGAATGATTTGAAATGCAGTATGTATTTTGAATTGAAGAATGGAAATATGAAAAAAATGTAATAAAAATGTGGAATAAGTGGAAATAAATTTTATAAAATATGTATGTTTTAATACATTATGGACAAAAATACAAATGGAGGTGTTTGTATGGATAAGAAAGCAAACAATAAGACATTAAACTTTTTCAAGAAGGAGGGCTTCTATGTAATTTTATTTGTTTGTTTATGTATAGTAGCTACAGTTGCTTCTATAACAGCAAATAATAATAAAAAACTTTCAAGCAATCCAAAAGTAATACAAAATGAACAAGCAAATGCAGGCGATGTGATGCAAGAGCAAGAGAAACAACATGAAGGTGCTCTTCAAGTAAAGACTGAGGTGCTTAAAGACGTGCCTAATATTCAAAAGGTTACAACTGGAAATTTAACAGCACCAGTTTCTAATTCGGTTAATGCTCAATTTGCAAAACCCGTAGCTAATGGATTGCTTGCAAGAGCATATTCAAAAGATATTGATTCTGTTGTGTATAAAACTGATGGAAGTTATAGAACAAACTTGGGTATTGTTATTCAAGCAAAACTAGGTGAGCCTGTTGTAGCGGTTATGGATGGAATAGTTAAAGCTATTGGTCCTGACAGAGAAGGTAAGATGGTTGAAATAGATCATCAAAATGGCTTTGTTACTAAATATTCTAATTTGGATGAAAAAATATTAGTAAAAATAGGTGATAAAGTAACTAAGAAACAACAAATCGCTACAGTGGGAAACACTAGTTTAAATTCATATAATGAAGAATATGGTTCTCATTTATATTTTGAAGTTTTACAAAGTAGTAAGAATATTGATCCTGCTAAATATGTAAAATATGAGAAATACCAACCTGTAGAAGCAAAACAATAACCAGTAACCATATCAATTAGTCATCTTTCCGAAATATATCGGAAAATGACTAATTGGAATGGAATTTAAAAGCAAGGTATTGCATATTTATAAATATAGAAGGGTTAAGGAGGTAACACTTTGAAAGACTATATTGAAGATCGAGTATTAGAAGTTGCTAAGTATATTATTGAGTCAAAAGCTACGATAAGAAGAACTGCCAAAGTGTTTGGAGTTAGCAAGAGCACTATACACAAGGATATGACGGAAAGATTGCCTAAAATAAATCCTCAAATTGCTAACGAAGCAAAAACAATTTTGGATTTAAATAAATCTGAGAGACATATCAGGGGAGGAAGAGCTACTAAAATGAAATACAAGGTAGTAGAAGGATAAAAACATTTCAAGCTAAAACAATAAAAATTATAAAAGTTTTAAAAAAGAGGATTTTTTTATGGCTTTATAGAATAGAGTTTAGTATAATTTAAATATTGAATACACTAAAGAGCAGGAGTGAGTTTTGAGATGTTTTTTTTTGGAATGGGAACAGATATGGGAATAGATTTAGGTACAGCCACAGTACTTGTATATATTAAAGGGAAAGGTGTTATCTTAAAAGAGCCATCTGTTGTTGCAATAGATAGAAATAATAATAGAGTATTGGCAGTTGGAGAAGAAGCTCGAAAAATGATAGGAAGAACACCAGGCAATATTGTGGCCATACGTCCTATGAGGGACGGGGTTATTTCAGATTATGATATAACTGAAAAAATGTTAAAGCATTTTATAAAGAAGGCTTGTGGAAAAAGAAGACTATCTGCTCCAAGAGTTGTAATTTGCGTCCCTTGTGAGGCAACTGAAGTAGAGAGAAGAGCGGTAGAAGATGCAGCTAGAAATGCAGGAGCTAAGAAAGTTCAACTTATAGAAGAACCATTAGCTGCGGCAATCGGAGCTGGACTTGATATTACTAAAGCAAGTGGTAATATGGTTATTGATATTGGTGGAGGGACTACTGATATTGCAGTCATTTCTTTAGGTGGCATGGTTGTAAGAGAATCAATTAAAGTAGCTGGAGATAAGTTTGATGAAGCTATTATTAAGCATATTAGAAAAAAACATAAGTTAATGATTGGTGAGAGAACTGCAGAGGATTTAAAAATCAACATAGGGTGTGCTTATAAACAAGAAGAAGAAGCGACTATGGATATAAGAGGAAGAGATTTAATCACGGGTCTTCCTAAAAATTTAACAGTAACATCAGAAGAAATGAGAGAAGCTTTAAAGGAAGCAGTACATTTAATAGCTGAATGTACACATTCCGTACTAGAGAAAACACCACCAGAGCTTGCAGCAGATATAGCTGATAAAGGAATAGTTATGACTGGTGGAGGTGCATTGTTAAAAGGATTAGATAAGCTTATACAAGAAATCACTAAAGTTCCAGTATATGTGGCTGAAGATTCGATTTCGTGTGTAGCACTTGGAACGGGCAAAGTACTGGATTATATGGATAAGCTAGATAATTCATTCAATGGAGGAGACATATCCTTAATAGATTAAAAAGTGTAAACAAGCTATATGAATAAGCAATACAATTATTAGTTTAATTGTATTGCTTATTTTTATATTGTATGAAATTTCTTGAATTTAAAACTATGGATAATTATTTAAGGTGATGATTTAAATAGGACTTGAATTAGGTTCTTCATTGGTAAGTGAATACAGATAATATGAATGCAAAAGGGAACGGCTTAAAACATTAGCAATTTCCATTACTAAACTAAGTCTTATGTTTCTATTAGTGAACAACTCACTATCATCACTTGAATCTACTATACCTATTAATGAAACATTACCTACCTTAGGAAGTGTTTTCCCAACACCTTTACCTGGGTGAATAGGATAATTTCTAGCTTGTATCTCACCAATATTTGAAATGTCTCCTAAACATGCATCTACACCTATTATAGTACAATTTGGGTGCAAAGCATTTATTTTAGATAATTTACTATCGATGTTTAAGGCGTGAATTGGGTCATCTATAGTGCCATATACAGGTAATGGAAAGGAGCTATCTTTTAAAAATGTACCCACTAAAGGGCCTAGACAATCACCTATACATCTATCGGTACCTATGCAAACAACTAAAGTATTTTTGTCAATATAGTCTTTTAGAAAATTAGAAATTGTATAGTAGGCTAAAGGATCTTTATAATGGGTTTTAGCTTTACTCAAGAAATATACCTCCTTGTATTGCTCTGTGCAAGGAAAATAATTGACAATTATTTTCCTATCAATAATTTATATGAATAAATTTTGTGTATTATTATGATAAAAGAATAAAAAAACGATTAATTGGAAAATAATTTATATATATTAATTAATCGAGGTGATACTTTTATGAAAAAAATTAATTCATTATTCATTATTATGTTTTCTACTTTTGTAAGTGTGGTTACGATGGTCACGTATGACAACTATGCAAGTAATTCAATGCATTATGAAGAAGATAAAATAAGTAAGATAGGAGTAGTTCAGAACAAGAAACCTTATAGTGCCAGTAAGGCCATCACTAATGATAATCATGTTAAGGTGGTGAAAAAAGACGAGGAAGAAACTTCTAATACTAAATATAATTTAGAAAGTGATGATTTGTCTCAGAAAGGATTCAGCAATGCTTATAAAAGTGAAGATAAAAAAAATGCTGCTAATTTAAATGTGGAGATGAAAGAAAGTGATAAAAATAAGGATACATATAATGACATACATTTGCCTAAAAGAGAAGATGGTCTAGAAAATTATTATTATGAAAATAATGAAAGTGAACAATCAGTGTTTAAAGTATCTACAGGTGACATAAAAAAAAACCTAACTACTTCTGATAAAATAAAGTTATTATATGTAAGTATGCAACTAGGTAAAGATGATTATAAAAAAGTGGAAGAATATTTATATGCTAAAGATGCTGAGGATGGAGTGCTTAAAGCACTGAAATTATTAAAAGAAGATTTATCAAAGAAGGAGTATGAAAAAGTACGAAAAATCGCTGGGAGGTTTATAGATATGGATGCTGCAGAAAGGCTATATTAACTATATGGAAGGAAGTCATATAAAAAAGCATAATTAAATTTTTACGGAGAATACTAAGTTATATTGATGTTTAATATTGAGTAAATGTGCGAATAGTATAGCAATGTAGAGAAGAAGTGGTTTATTGAAAAAAAATGGACTTGAAATTAATTAATTAAAGCTGTATACTAATTCTTGTCGACACAATAAAGCAATAAAAAATAAAATATGCTGGCATGGCTCAACGGTAGAGCAGCTGACTTGTAATCAGCAGGTTGTAGGTTCGATTCCTATTGCCAGCTCCATAAGTGGAGGAGTTCCCGAGTGGCCAAAGGGGGCAGACTGTAAATCTGTTACGTAATGTTTCGATGGTTCGAATCCGTCCTCCTCCACCATTTATTATTTTTTAACCATACGTTATGGGAGCATAGCTCAGCTGGGAGAGCATCTGCCTTACAAGCAGAGGGTCACAGGTTCGATCCCTGTTGTTCCCACCATGAACAATATTCAAAAATTTTATATACTGGCTAATGTTCATATACTAACATATCTTTATAAAGGACTGTTAGATATATTAATGGAGGAGTTCCCGAGTGGCCAAAGGGGGCAGACTGTAAATCTGTTACGTAATGTTTCGATGGTTCGAATCCGTCCTCCTCCACCATTTTTATTTTCACCATAAATCGTGGGTTACCACAAATTACGGGAGCATAGCTCAGCTGGGAGAGCATCTGCCTTACAAGCAGAGGGTCACAGGTTCGATCCCTGTTGTTCCCACCACAATAATCTTTTAAAATAGAATAAAATGTATGCTGGCATGGCTCAACGGTAGAGCAGCTGACTTGTAATCAGCAGGTTGTAGGTTCGATTCCTATTGCCAGCTCCATATATGGAGGAGTTCCCGAGTGGCCAAAGGGGGCAGACTGTAAATCTGTTACGTAATGTTTCGATGGTTCGAATCCGTCCTCCTCCACCAAAAGACATCTGTAGATGTCTTTTTTACTGATTTGATTTTTAAAAGTATACAGATTTGTTGACACAACAAATCTTATGTGATACTATAATTAAAACTTAATATTGATAACTCTTATCAAGAGAGGTGGAGGGAAAAGGGCCCTATGAAACCCGGCAACCGGTGTAAAACACAATGGTGCCAATTCCTGCAGTTATAGCCTGCGAGATAAGAGAGATGGTTAAAACACCTCTTCTTATTATTTGGAAGCGGTTTATTTTTTTTGTTAAAAGAAATTTTTGAGGTTTAGAAAGGAGAATTATAATGAAAAGATTATTTACATCAGAATCAGTTACAGAAGGACATCCAGATAAGATTTGTGATCAAATTTCGGATGCCGTGCTGGATGCTATTTTAGAACAAGATCCTAATGCTAGAGTTGCTTGTGAAACAGCAGTTACTACAGGAATGGTTTTAGTTATGGGGGAAATAACAACTAGTTGTTATGTAGATGTCCCTAAAGTTGTTAGAAATACAATTGAAGGTATAGGATATACTAGAGCAAAATATGGGTTTGATGCTAGCACATGTGCGGTGATTACGTCCATTGATGAGCAATCATCAGATATAGCTATGGGAGTTGATGAGGCATTAGAATCTAAGACTGGTATGCAGGCTAAGATGGATTCAATAGGTGCTGGAGATCAAGGTATGATGTTTGGATATGCTACTAATGAGACACCAGAATATATGCCACTACCAATTGCTATGGCTCACAGATTATCAAGAAGGTTAAGTGAAGTAAGAAAGAATGGTACTTTAGATTATTTAAGACCAGACGGAAAGACTCAAGTTACTGTAGAGTATGAAGATAATAAACCAGTAAGAATAGATACTATTGTTATTTCAACTCAACACGGAGAAGAAGCAACGCATGAACAAATTGAAAATGATTTAAAAGAACATGTAATAAATCCTATAGTTCCAAGTGAATTATTAGATGAAAATACTAAATATTACATAAATCCTACAGGTAGATTTGTAATTGGAGGACCTCAAGGAGACTCTGGTTTAACAGGAAGAAAAATAATAGTAGACACTTATGGTGGATACGGAAGACATGGCGGTGGAGCATTCTCAGGAAAAGACCCAACAAAAGTTGATAGATCTGCTGCATATGCTGCAAGATGGGTTGCTAAAAATTTAGTAGCTGCAGGAGTTGCAGATAAATTAGAAATAGAATTAGCATATGCTATAGGTGTAGCTAAACCAGTATCTATAGAAGTTGAAACTTTTGGAACAGGAAAAATTGCCGATAATAAAATTGTAGAAATAGTAGAAAAAGTATTCGATTTAAGACCAGCTGTTATTATAAGAGAATTAGACTTAAGAAGACCTATTTACAAACAAACAGCAGCTTATGGACATTTTGGAAGAACTGATTTAGACCTTTCATGGGAAAACCTAAATAAGGTTGAAGAAATAAAAAAATATCTATAATAATAAAGAGGGATAACAGTTATTGATTGTTGTCCCTCTTTTGCGCATATAATTATTAATTCCACACTAAAACAAACTAAATATTCCTAGAAATATTTAGTTTTTACTCGTTCTGTGGATTATAAATTGGTATTTTGATAAAACTTAGAATAGGGGTATACTAAAGATAAAAAATGTAAAATACTTATGATATAATAATATTATTATGTTGTTATATAAATTTATAAGTAGGGGAGATTTTATGCCAGAAATACAAGGAATAGTCGAAGATATAGTATTTCATAATGAAGAAAATGGGTATATAATTGCCCATTTGAATGATAATAAAGAAAAAACAACTGTTGTAGGGGTTGTGCCATACATAAGTGAAGGTCAGAATTTAAAATTAAGCGGTGAGTGGGTTAATCACCCTCAATTTGGAAAACAATTTAGAATAAGCTACTGTGAGGAAGTAATACCTAGTTCTATTGCAGGTATAGAAAAATATTTAGCTTCTGGAGTTATTCAAGGAATTGGTCCAATAACTGCTAAAAAAATTGTACAGCACTTTGGTGAAAATACCATGAATGTACTGGATAATGAAATTGAAAGATTAAAGGAAATTGATGGCGTAGGACAAAAGAAGATACAATTAATTTGTGAATCTTATTCTAAGCAGCGAGAAGTCAAAAATATAATGATATTTCTTCAAACATATGGAGTAACGCCCAATCAATGTGTGAAAATA
>JAJXYA010000055.1 GCA_021780795.1 Bacillota bacterium
CAGGATGGCCCGGACTTTCCATGAACTGAAAGAAGCGGTCAAAAAAACTTTCGAGCATTCTCCCAAAGCGATAGTGGAGGAGTACGTGGGCGGGAAAGTATCGAGTTGCGTCGTCATCGAAAACGGCAAGGGCGAGCGGCTCTACACGCTCATCCCTTCGGGCCGGCATCCGGTCGAGGTCAACAAAAAAATCGAGGAGATGTAAAAATGAAAAGAAAAAAAATTATTACATTTTTATTATCGACAGTAATAGCAATGTCACTAGCTGGATGCGGAGCCAGCAATCAAACGAGCAATAACAATACTTCAAGCAGTGCTTTAGCTAATGTGAAAATCGACAAACCAGTAACTATTGAATTTTGGCATGCTATGACAGGACCTGCAGAAAAAGAACTTCAAAAATTAGCAGACGATTTTCATAAGAAAAATCCTAATATAACAGTAAAACTAGTAGGACAAGGAGACTATACTACACTTTCACAAAAGCTTATGGCTGCAGCAAAAGCTAAAACTTCACCAGTAATGGCTCAGGCGTATTCAAATTGGATGACAGACTATATTAATAATGATTTAATTGAAGATTTAACACCATATTATGATGACAGCAAAGTAGGAATGCAAAATAAAAATGATATTGTAAAAACTTTCTTAGATGATATTACCTTTGATGGCAAGCTATATGGCGTTCCTTTCAATAAGAGTACAGAGGTTTTAGTTTACAATAAGGATTATTTAGATTCAGTTGGTGCTAAAGTGCCTACTACTTGGGATGAACTAGAAGATGTTGCAAAGAAGACTACAACTACTATAAATGGAAAAAAAGTAATAGGTTTAGGTTTTGAAAATTCAGTTTCTGGTGATATGGCAACATATATTAAGCAAGCAGGTGGAAATTACATTACAAACGATGGAAAAGTTGAGTTTAATTCTGCAGCTGGAAAAAAGGCATTAAATTTTTTAACAGATATGCTAGTTAAAAATAAAACAGCTAGGCTAGCAGGAGAAGATAGCTATATGTCAACTCCATTTGGACGAGGAGATGTGGCAATGTATATAGGTTCATCTGCTGGAGTATCATATATTTCAGCTGCTGTAAAAGATAAATTTAAATGGTCTACAGCAGTATTGCCAAAGGATGTAAAGGCAGCTTCACCTTTCCAAGGAACAAACCTAGTAATATTTAAGAGTGCTACTCCAGAGGAGAAGCTTGCAGCTTGGGATTTTGCAAAATTTTTATCTTCTGATGCTGTTACGACTGAATGGGCTGAAAAGACAGGGTATGTACCTGTAAGAAAATCAGTACTAACTTCTACTGCATGGAAAAGCTATATACAAAAAAATCCTGCTCAAGCAGCAGCAGAAGAACAATTTAGTAGCGGCTTTAACGATCTTCATATGAATGGATACACAAAGGTTCGTACAGATGTGTCTGCCATTTTTAATGATGTATTAATAGGTAAAAGGACAGTAACAGATGGTTTAAACGCTGCGGAAACTGCTGCAAAAAATGATTTGAAAAATTAGATGATTCACAAAAAAGACTTAATGGCATTTTGCCATCAGTCTTTTTTATTAAAACAAATAATAAATATTGAGGGGATTTTTATGGAGGAAAGAACAAAAATAAAATTTTATTCAGGTACAAGGACTATAGGTGGGACAGTTATTAGTATAGAATATAAAGATGTAAGAATAATACTTGATTTTGGTTTAACGGTTACGGCTATAGGTAATATAATGAAAGATATTAAAGGCGATTATGTAAGAAAATATCTTGATTTAGGTATACTTCCTAAAATAGATGGATTTTATTCTGATAAGGATATAAGTGAAAAAGTTAATATTATACCTTTAGAAAAGTCAAGGAAAAATACGAAGGTTTTTATATCTCACCTTCATTTAGATCACATGCATCATATAGGTTTAGTTGATAAGAGCATTGACGTTTATATGTCAAAAGAAAGTTTGGAGTTATACAACTTACTAAATAATATTGGTGATAAAGTAATAGGAGATAGGGGATATAGTACTATTTCTTATGATGAGACAATTAAATTTGGAGATATAAATATAACTGCGTTTAAAGTTGATCATGATATTTTTGGAGCTGTATCATATCTTGTTAAAACTCCAGATTTGACTGCTGTTTATTCAGGTGATTTGAGACTAAATGGCAATCATTCAGAATGGACTTTTAATATGCTAGAAAAAGTGTCGAAATTTAAAGTAAATGTTTTATTTTTAGAATCTACTAATGTGGGAAGTATTATAAAGGATATAAGTTGCAACAAGGATAAAGAATTGCAAAATGCTGAGAAAGCTTTGATTCCTAAAATAATAGAGGAAATTAAAGATGAAAAAGCAACTGTGTTTTTTAATATTTACAATAGAAATATAGACAGAATTATAGCATTTTATGAGGTGGCAAAAAAGCTTGGAAGAAAATTAGTATTGGAGCTTCCAACAGCTTATATAGCAAGCAAGCTGCTAGGAATAAAAGATTTTTATGTTATTGAAGAAAAAGAACTTAATACAAATAACGAAGTAATTGAAGTATATAATAATTCAAATAAGCTTTCACTAGATGAGCTTAGTGAAGGAGGCTGTCAGTATATTATTGAAAATAGTTTTAGTAATATCTTAAGCTTACTAGATATAAAATATGAGAAGGCTATTTATATTCATTCTAATGGTATGCCTTTAGGTGATTATGATTCAAATTATAATGGCATGAGAGATTTTTTAAACAGACTATGTATAGAATATAAGTATATTGGAGCTTCTGGACATGCTACTCCATGTGACTTAAAGTTTATTGCTGAAAAAATAAAGGCTGATTGGTTTATTCCTATTCATGGCTTTTATCCTGAAAATTTACATGTAGATTCAGGTATAAGATTTCTGCCAGAAGAAGGAAAAGCATATGCTTTTAAAGATAAAAGTGTGGATATAATTTAAATTTTAGTAAGGCTGAATATTATTAATTACTTGGTAAATAATAATTATATAATAAAAGATTTTGAGGTGCATTATGCCTAATATATTTTTGTATATAATTTTAGGATTTATTGGATTAGTTAGTTCAGTTTATACAATTTATAAGAAAAGAGATACATTTAAAATTTCAACTCTTATAGTATTTTATATGGCCGTTGCTGGTTTGACCTGGATATGTGAGTTTTTAGTTCTTGGTTTATTTGATTCATACACTTATAGAACTGGAATTTTTAAAGATATGTGGGAGCAAAATTTACTTGGACATTTAATACTCAATACTTCATTATATCCAGCAACAGCACTAATTATGGTAGCTTATT
>JAJXYA010000346.1 GCA_021780795.1 Bacillota bacterium
GATCTTTTTTCATGCAAATCATCTGTTAAGTCTGTTCTTGTGTATGTAGGGATATATCCTTCGCTTTTTATCTCATAAAAATTCATATCTCTTAATCCTGAAATAATTTCACTACATGTATATTTTTCTTCTAATTTTTTTTCTAATAATCTGTATATCATAAGTGAAATGAAACACGTAGTAAAATGAGCTTTAATTCTATCATCACGTTGAAGATACACTGGTCTTGCTTTAAATTCTGTCTTCATAATTCTAAAACATTCTTCGATTTCCCAACGCTTTTGATTTATTTTTATTATGGCGGAAGCCTCATCTTCTAGGTTTGTACAAACAGCATAAAATCCATCGAAGGCAGCTTCTTGGTCTATTAGAGTGGTATCAATTCCTAAAATTTCTTTATCAGCAACTTCACCATCTTGAGTACAATGACTTTTAGTAATAAATCGCTTGTAATCATTAGCATTACATTTCTTTAATTTTGTTGGGTTTTTATCAATTGCATTCTGTGCTCTTTCCACCTGACGGTTGCGGATGCTAGATTGATAGTTTTTATATTTAAGAGAAAATGTAACGATTAATTTTTGTTCTAATCCATCCTCTTTAATCCATCTTTCTTTGAAAAAAATCTTTTTTAAATCTTTTTTTTCATCTAACTCATTAAGGTTATAACTGTTAGAATTCTCACTAAGGCGCCAGCCTGATGGGTCTAGCGACCACTCTTTTAAATGCTTTCTTAATTTTTTTACAGACTGGGTAGTAATAAAAGAACGATTTTTTGTATTGTTAAATTTTCTGTTGGCAGTAGATGCAAGTCCAGCATCAGTGCAAACCACAAATTTAGAGAGATTAAAATCGGATATGATTTTCTCTTCTAGTGGCCTTAGGGTAACTTGTTCATTTGTATTTCCGTTATTAATACAAAAGGCAAGAGGAATGCCATCGCTATCCATAAAAAGTCCCATTTGAACTATAGGATTGGGACGATGTTCTTTTGAAACACCATATTGCTTTAGTCCATTTTCTAGCTCTATTTCAAAAAAATAATTTGTACAATCGTAATAAAGAATGCCTTTTTTTCTGTCATATAATTTTAAACTGTTATTATAAAGTTCAGATTGAATAAAGTCAGCTTCGCTAGCTAGTACTTCTAAAGATCTATAAATATGTTGGATATCAAAATCTGGTTGTTCAATAAATTTTTTCGATAACTCTTGCGTAGCAAGCTTTGAAGCTGGAAAAATAATTCTGCCATAAATCAATCTAGAAAGAATAGAATCTAGATTGTAAGTGAATTTATGCTTATCTGAAATTTTTTTACATATTTTATTTAAGCCAAGTTCATAATAAATTTGTTGCAAAAACAGATAGCTACCATTAAATAGATACTGCTCATCTTTTGAAATTTGCTTAGTAGGAGAATATTTTACTAATACTTCTCGTTTCTCTTCTTTTTCCTTTTGATTTAATTTATCAACATACTTTTTTGCCCACTCAATGGGATCTTGGCCGTCCAGTTTTTTTAAAAGTCCTTCGTAAGTTCCAAGTTTTTCTATAATTTTACTTGTGCGAGATCCATTTTTATAAAAGGATTTAATAACATAAAGAGATTGTGCATTTTTTGATTTGGATATCATAAGTCTCAAGAGAAACACCCCCTAATACTTATATTATAACACAATACCACAAAATACGCACTATTTATTTTTAAAATTTGACAAAAAAATAAGCCTATATCAAGGCTTTCAAAGAATTTTTCCTTATGCAACTGTCAAAGACCCGAATATAAATTTGAAATATAACATTTTATATGATAAAATCATATAAAATAAATAAAATTTTAGTATTGTTATTAGAAAATTATTTGTATAATCAAGGGAGTTTTAGCTAAACCACTGAATTTACTTAGCTAGAGGTTGCTGTTTATACATAGTTTGAGTTTCAAAATATGAGACATATACTAAAATTACATAGATTTTGAATAATTCAAAAAATACTATTAAAGCATTGGTAATACTATATTTCTTTTGTTTTACGAGCTAAAGAAGAAGATCCATTAGAATAAGGATTGAAACATTGTTACTCATGTATAAAAAATGATTCCTGGCAGCGCTAAAGAAGAAGATCCATTAGAATAAGGATTGAAACTACTTATAATTATGTTCCAGAAGAATATAAATTTTGGGCTAAAGAAGAAGATCCATTAGAATAAGGATTGAAACGTTAAGAAGATGGCTGATATTAAATGGACAGGGTGGGCTAAAGAAGAAGATCCATTAGAATAAGGATTGAAACTGTATAAAGTTCCTCCGTTTCTTAATTCTTCTAATGCTAAAGAAGAAGATCCATTAGAATAAGGATTGAAACAGTATTTATTTGGAGTATTCCAAAGAGGTCTAAAGCTAAAGAAGAAGATCCATTAGAATAAGGATTGAAACCTATGCATCAATAAGTATATAATAAAATACCTAATGCTAAAGAAGAAGATCCATTAGAATAAGGATTGAAACAAAACTTCTTTAAACTTCCCAGTAATTTCATCTTTAAGCTAAAGAAGAAGATCCATTAGAATAAGGATTGAAACTATATTTGGTGGGAAAGATGAAGGTTCACAGGACTTGCTAAAGAAGAAGATCCATTAGAATAAGGATTGAAACTTGATAAGGACCGAATGCTTACAGTGGCTAGAAAGAGCTAAAGAAGAAGATCCATTAGAATAAGGATTGAAACGAATTAGGGTTTGTTGAAACTGTTAAGGAATGGTTTGCTAAAGAAGAAGATCCATTAGAATAAGGATTGAAACTTAGAGGGAACAGAATATCCATTAACTAGGATTACAGCTAAAGAAGAAGATCCATTAGAATAAGGATTGAAACGAGAACTGAGGTTCAGAGATAGGATTATCAACGCTAGCTAAAGAAGAAGATCCATTAGAATAAGGATTGAAACACAATTAATGAAACATACCAGCCCTAAAAAGATACAGCTAAAGAAGAAGATCCATTAGAATAAGGATTGAAACTATAAATATTGCCATTATAGTTCTTAATAATATTTGCGCTAAAGAAGAAGATCCATTAGAATAAGGATTGAAACTCTAAAAATAGATGGGTAGCTGGAATAATGTTTAAGGGCTAAAGAAGAAGATCCATTAGAATAAGGATTGAAACACACTTTAGCAGAATGTGAAGATAAATTAGAAAGTGCTAAAGAAGAAGATCCATTAGAATAAGGATTGAAACGAGAAACAATCTCAAAATCTATAGCAATAGCGGCAGCTAACGAAGAAGATCCATTAGAGTAAGGATTGAAACACATA
>JAJXYA010000265.1 GCA_021780795.1 Bacillota bacterium
TAGTTCTCTTAAAGATCTTACATCTTCATTTTCTGTTTTAAGAACCCCTACATTCATTGATTTACTCTCAAACTCTTCAGCAGTACCTGCCCATGTTGCACACTCTGGTAAATTGCCATCTATTGCTCCACCAGCATTTACTAGTTCATTTTTAATTACTTCACGTAGTTCTAATGCTTTTGTTATTCTCTCTATGAATCTAGCTTTATCAAAATTTGCATTTGTTATAGTCATGAATAATCCATCTACTACAAATTTATTTACTTCTGTATTTTCTACCCCTAGTTCTCTTGCTCTTGTACTGTAGATTGATATCCCTTTTAAAACATACATTAATAAATCCTGCATATTAGCTAAATCATCTGTTTTACCACAAACTCCTCTAACAGTACAACCTGTGCCCTTTGAAGCTTCTTGACATTGATAACAAAACATACCCATTGTAAATTCCTCCTATTATTTTTCTGGATAGACAACTATTTTATATTGTTATCTTCCATATATTTAAAATTTATTATTTTGAATAATTAATATCAACATAAGTAATTTATTAGTTACTGTTGAACTACCTTTATTATACTTTTGTACTAATTGAAAGTCGGTAACAAATGTTACACAAATATAAGTTTTATAATTTATTTTTACTTTTTAAAAGTTATCTAAGATTTTATTGTTGTTTTTAGAGGTTTCTTGGCATTATATAATTATTTAATGCTTATATTGGAATTTATGTATTAATAAGGTATAATTATTATATAAAAATAATAGGAGTAGATAATGTGAAAAATGCAAACATTAATAAACTAGTAAAAGCAAGTCTCTTTCTTGCCCTAGCAATAGTTTTTCAAGTAATAGGAAAAACTGCACCTCAAATAAGCCAATTTTTTGTTGGACCAGCTGTAAATGCTATCCTCATACTTACAACTGTAATTTGCGGTGGCGCTTATGGAGTATTAGTAGGTTCTTTAACTCCGCTATTAGCCTATTTAACTGGACAACTTGCTAGCGCTTTAGGACCTTTTATCCCCTTCATAATTATTGGTAACATACTATTTGTTCTCACTTTCGTAATTGTAAGTAAACGAGGAAAATACGGTAAATGTTTAGGAATTATAATTGGAGCTTTTATAAAATATGTATTTTTATCAATTTCCGCATCAAAACTTATCCCCTTATTCAAGCTAAATATGCCTGCAAAAATAGTGAACAAACTAGTCATAACTATGGGCATACCTCAACTTATAACTGCACTCATTGGAGGATTTTTTGCATTAATGTTAATTGAAATTCTAAGAAAAAGAAAGGTCAAAATCTAGACCTTTCTTTTTCTATGGATCATAGTGTTCTAGGTGTCATGTGTGCCTTTAGGGACGGTTAATTAATATTTATATTCTACTTTAGCGTTAATTTTGAATAGAACCTTATAATTTTTTTATTGTTTCATAGTATAACAAGTAATTTTTTTCAATAATTTTTTTAATATTCCAAACTACATCATTTTCGTTTGTATACTTGTCCACCTTTACAAAATTAAAAACAAATGGTACTAATTCTTAATTTTTAGTATTTACTATTAATGCTTGATAATTAACATAGATACTAAAAAGCATAGCATTGAATAAACTCTTCAACAATATTATTATATTTTTCTTCCCTACCAATTAACTCTATTCCTATAGTACTTAGTCTTGATACTCTAGCTTGCGTAATATTTCCAAGTACGGCACATATATCGCTCGAATTTAAATTGCAAAGGCTTCTCATTAAAACAACCTCTAATGCTCTTGCTTCCACAAGTATTCTACTATACTTCATATGGAGTTTAGCCTTTTGTATATTCAGCCTTTTGGCTATAAATTCTACTACATCCTCTGCTTTAAAGTTCCTTATAATTATTTTTCTTTCACTCCTATACTCTGTTTTTTCATCCTTAAATTCAATTTCTTCCTTCAACTTTTCTTCATTACATTTAAAAATAAGATTGTAATAATTTTCCCTTGCACTTTTAAGGTTATTTCCAAAAAGGTCCATAACAAATCCATAATCAACTAATTTAAAGGAGTCACGTCTTTTTCCTAAAAATATTCCCAGGCTAGAAAAAGCATATTTCTCAGGACAATCCTTATACTTTTCTATATCTATAGGATTATTATGTATATATAATGATAAAGTCTTCAAATATCTTTCGTTATCAACTATTGTACTCTTAAATCTGTCTTTAAAAAGATGACCTTCCCTTTTATATTTTTTATTGAAATACATTGCATAAGAAAAATTTATTCCATGCATTACCTTTGAAATATCTGCACCATTAACATCAACCACTAAATGCGAATGGTTATCCATAAGACAGTACCCATAAATTTTAATATTATGAAGTTCTTTATACTTCTTTACAAGGGATAAATACTTTTTCTTATCTTCATCATCTCTAAATAAATCTACTTCACTGATACTCTTGCACATAATATGAAATATAGCTACTTCTGTTTTTACTCTTGCCATTCTTGGCATAAAAAATCACCTCTATACATAAGCTTTGTCTTAAATTCTCGCCTACGTATAAAGATGATATTCAAATTTTGAAAAATATTTCAAATAGTTCTTAACTGTCCCTGATTACGTTTGCGTTTACTTCCCAGCACCTTTTCTGACATCTAACCGAAAACTGACCCTCTCCATTTCCTTATCCTTCTGCCGTTTCCAAGAGTGGAGTATGAGCGCTAGGGTAACTACTCCATAGGAGATAAACATACGGAAGTATTCCCCGATCATAGCAGAACCCGTAATGTATTTACCTGCCATAGGCATAACGATAAACATTAAATGAAACACTGCTGTACCAATAATTGCATTTGGAATAGTAGCTTTAGCAACCGTTGCTCCTCCAACTAAAAGAGATGCAGCTGCGAAAAGTGCTGCTTGATCGGCTCCATTATAGGTGTTCAAAGTTCCTATATTTTGCAAATAAATAATTTGTCCATAACAAGCAAGAACTGTTGAAATCACAATGGACTGAATACGTGTCTTGTCAACAGCAATACCTGCAGTATCAGAAACCTTCATTTCAAGTCCTACAGCTCTCATATCTTGACCAAGCTTTGTTTTTTTGAACCAAACTGTGAAGATACAAATTAAAGCTATAATCATAAAAGTTCCAACCGGAATTCCTATTTCTCCTATTTTTATCAAAAGTAGGTTGTCAAACCCTTTAGCTACTTTCAAAGTTAAGGCATTACGTACACCATATCCTCTAGAAAGTAGCATGCCATCAGTGTTGAAGGGTATTATAGAACCGCATAGGTATAAAAGAAAGAATTGATAAATACCGGCTACAAAAAGACCTAGAATCATAGAAGTAATCATCTCACGGCCTTTAGCCCTATTTAGTACTAAACCACCAAAATATCCTAGCAACATAGCTATCGGAGTTGCAACAAGTGCCGCTAGGAGAAGCCCAGGAACACCTTTAATACCCCAATCAGTAATAAATATTAATCCAATTTGACCTGCCATAGCACCTAAAATCATTCCAAAGTTGATACCCATTCCTGCCATAACAGGAAGTAACAGAGCTAGTACTAAGAAAGAATTCCTTACTAAACGCGTTATGATTTGATTCAGCAAATAATTGCTAGAGTACTGTGAAAGTGGAATAGCTATTATACTGATGATTAAAAACATTAGTGGCACAACACTCCCTGTAAGCATTGGGCCCATTTTTTTCTTATCAAACTTCATGGTCTACCTCCCTTTCCGCGTCAAAGCATATAAAATCAATCCATTAGTAACTATTATTCGGATGACCTCAGATACGTCAATATTGATCGCACTGTTTATGACTGACGGCGTCATTGTCAAAATACCTTGAAATAAAAATGTTCCAACCACTACATTTGTAATTGATGCTTTGTTAACAGATGCTCCTCCTAATAGAACAGCAGCAACCGATGGAAATACAAATGCCGTAGGAGAATTATACATCTGAACAAAACCAAAGCTTTGCTGATAGACAATCATACCCACCGCTGCTATCATTGTTGATAGCATTACTGATATAATTCTCATTTTGTCGATACTAATTCCTGAAGCCCTTGCATAATCTGGATTAGAACCGACTGCAGTAATTGCAGTACCTGTCTTTGTCTTAAAAAATCCCCATACTAGCAAAGCCATAACGATAAAAAATAGAATCATTCCGGTTGGAATAATTAGATATTTTGAAATGCCAATCTTCCCGAAATCACTAAGTATATGTATCCAATAATCTTCAAGGCTAATTGTTACACGAAGTCCCTCACCCTTGAAACCTTGAACACTTGCTGGGTTTTTAAAAGGAAGTATAAGCCACATTATGTTCATTAAAAATATGAAGGAGAAACCCACATATGTGGCTATAATCATTTCATCACCTTTAACACGATTCAAAAGCAAGCCATAAACATAACCAAAAACTGCAGCAATAGCTATTCCTACTAAAAAGGCTACTGCAATACCTGCAACTCCCACAAGATTGAACTCTATACTTATTACTGCCCCCAGCATTCCTGCTATAAGTCCCACAGGAATACCAAAATTTAGACCACACCCTGATTGAATCATAGGTACCATAGAAAGAACCATGACAGCACTCATACCAAAACGTACCATAACATCATTTAAAGATGTATCAACCCTTACTCCGAAAAAAGGAGCGGCAATAAATAATAATAGTAAAAACATCCCGATAATGATACGAGGCCATCCAAAGTCTTTGATAAATTTATTTATCTGAGCCATACTTTTTCACCCTCCTCGCTTACTTTAAATTCTCCAGCCATTAATAATCCAAAATCAGCTATTTCAGCTTCTGGTGGCAGAATTCCAAATATTTCACCTTCACAGACAATAGCAATCCTATCACTTATAGACCTAAGTTCTTCTAGTTCTGAGGATATAATAACTATGGTTGTCCCATTTTCTTCATTATATTTTCTAAGTGCATCCAAAACCAATTTTTTTGCCCCAACATCAATACCACGGGTAGGTTCAGACACAAAGAGTAGCTTTGGCTCTAAAGCAAACGCCTTTGCTAGGCAAACTTTTTGTTGATTCCCTCCTGACAGATTTCGCGCTAATTGACGTTCACTGGTACATCTAATTTCTAGTGATTTTATATATTCCAGTGCACACTCCTTCATAGCTTTTTCATCACGCCATTTGATGAGTCCTCCTAAATAACTTTTAAGGAATTTATCTTGAACTTGCATAGCATTAAAAGCAATATTCCAGTCAATGGGTTCATCTAAAAGTAGTCCAACACCTCGACGGTCCTCAGATACAAAGGCTATTCCACTTTTAAGAGCTTTTAGGGTATCATTTAAAGGAAGCGCTTTATTTTCAAAAAACATTTCACCACCACTAGCAAAGAGCCCCATAATTCCATTAGGAATTCCAAGTTTTCCTTGACCTGCAAGGCCACCAATACCTAGAATCTCCCCTCTTCGAACCTTCAATGACACGTCCCTAATTGTTTCTCCTGGCATGTCCACCCAAAGATTGCGAGTTTCAAAAATAATATCTTTTTCATCAATTTTAACTATAGGTTTCGTATGCTTGCCACCTTCTCCACCAACATCACGGCCAACCATCCATTCAGCAATCTGACGTACGTCTACCCCTTCTACTGGTTTTTCTACCACAACGATACCATCACGAAGCACAACAATAGTATCACAAATAGATGTTATTTCGTGAAGTCTGTGGGATACAAAGATAATGGAAATCCCTAAATCAGCGAGCCTTCGCATAGACTGAAGAAGAATCTCAGCTTCAGATTCTGTAAGTACTGCAGTGGGCTCATCTAAAACAATAAGCTTAACCTCATTACGGTCAATTTCACGTGCTATTTCTATAAATTGTTTATGTCCAACTGGCATCTCAGATACCAAGGTTTCTGTATTGAGTTTTACGCCTAATGTATCTATTGCCCTTTGTGCGTTCTTTCGAATTTCTGGTAAATCTATGGTTTCAAGACGTTTCCCTAACACTTTTGAAATCAAACTACTCTTGGTTTTTTCCATGTTCAGTAGTATATTCTCCCCTACGGTAAACCCAGGAATTAAAGAGAATTCTTGGTGTACCATGCCTATTCCTGCTTTTAATGCATCCACTGGGCTTTTGAATTTGAGTTTTTGTCCATCAAGATAAATAGAACCTTCATAGCCTCCAGTTTCGGCAATTACACTCATACCAAATAAAATATTCATGAGCGTAGATTTACCTGCTCCATTTTCTCCAACAAGTCCCACTATTTTTCCTTTTCCAAGTGTAAAATTTATATCCTTAAGTACTCTGTTTCCGTTGTACTCTTTTCCAACATTTTCGACTTTAAGTAATACATTTTCTGTAGACAATAAATTCACCTCTTATGATCCAACATAAGTAAAATTGCTTTGCATACATATGCAGGCAAAGCAATTCTTACTTACTTGGGTATAGTACACTTTGAACAGTCTATACAGGCTGTTCTTAATGTTCAATGCTGTTTTAGTTTATTTATTTAAAGACGTCTTATTTTATATTTTTATATTTTTCTGGAACGGGTTCTTTACTATTTCCTAAGTATCCTTGTCCAAATACATAAGTATCTTGATAAACCATTACGTGGTTTACGATTTCTTTACCACTAACTCTATCTAAATACAATGAACCATTCCATTCAGCTCCTGGTGTATATTCACCAAATGCTTTAACAACATCAGCAAGATTGCCTTTTTGCATTTTGCCTTCTACTACATTTTTACCATATTCTACTAAACCTTCAGTAGCTGTGTAGCCATAAGAATATGCCCATGTACCCATTCTCTTAGCTCCACCTTTAGCCACAACTGTTGCTTCAACTTTTTTAAGTATTTCAGGCCAGTTTCCAGCTTCTGCTTTTAAGTCAATACCAAATGCACCAGGATATCCCATTATTGGTGAAGGTAGATCCGGTTCTACAAATATAGCACCAAGTTCTGCAACACGTTTCAACAATGGTTCTGTTTGAGCATCATTTGTACAGAAGAATGCTGTATCTTTTCCGTATTTTTCAACCCATGCAGGCATTTTTTCAAGTATAAATTGTTGTGCTCCTGGAACTCCTACGTCACTTGTAGGGTCTGGAGCTGTTTCAGATATAAATTCCAGTCCTAAGTCCTTGCAAGCTTCTTCCATG
The DNA here is from genome assembly GCA_021780795.1 of Bacillota bacterium. The sequence goes on from JAJXYA010000265.1 coordinate 7,199, forward strand.
ATATTTTTTCTTAAAGAAAGAAGTTCTATACTCATATGTCTTGGGAAAGAAATGTGAACGAATTTTTTTGCTCCCATTTTCTTAGCTGCAAGAATCATAAGGTATCCACGGTTTACGTTATCAGGGTCCACAACTAAATCCGCTGCAGCTTCAATCATAGCTGTATCTTCTTGAGAAGAGTTAGCTAAAAGTAATATATCAGGTCTTTTTTCACGAATTTGTGTAAATGCTGCAACAGTACCTGGTATTGCTTGATTTACCACGATTACTTTCATGTCTGGATCATCTGCAAGTCCAGTAATTGTTCCAATAGTAGTTTCTAGCTCTTGCGTAAAGTTATCTGGATAAGTAACATGCTTTATCATGCCACCGCTATTAGCGTCCCCATACTTTTTAATCATTGCTTCAGCACCACGCAGCTCGTCTTCACCTTGTGATACAGTACCAGTAACGATACCAATGTGCATCTTTGGCTTTTCAGTCTCAGTTTTTGTTTCAGTTGTAGTCTCATTTTTAGCTTCATTAGGTGCTTTTGTTCCACACCCTACTAAGCCAAATGTTAGCATTAAGCTTAAAGCAACTGCTAATGACTTTTTTAACATTTAGAATCCCCCTTTTTTTCGAGCTAAGCTCATTTATAATACAAAAATTCTAAGCCTTGTAATTCCCCCCATTAGTAAGAATTAGTTTTACTAAGAATTCAGCATTCAAGTTATAAGTTTTCAATTATAAAATTTATAAAGATTTAAATATTTTTAGATAAGTTTAGTTTTTTTTACATTAAATATCCTAATTACATTTGTTTATCCATTGTAAAAGCAACTTTTTTATAGATAGAATGTTGATGATTTTTTATCGAATTGGAATGATATAATATAAATATTGCAACGTTTTGAATATTATGAATATTTCTTATATCACAACTTATTAATATTTACAATATTACAAGATATAATATTTTTTTGTAAATATTTAAATATTTTGAAAGCAAAATAATAACTATCTTATTTACATTATTTTACATATTCTCTTTAAAATGAATTATATTATGTTTTTAAAATTAAGTCAAGTTAAAAATATTTGTATATAATTATATATATGCTAAAAATTACTAAAATAAAACAAAAGAAGTTAACTTCGAAAATTTGAAGTTAACTTCTTACTATTCATTACCTTGATTTTAAGCTGTATCGTTAGTAAATTATATTTTAAATTTACTAATTTCCGCATTAAGTTTAAGTACTTGATTAACTTGGATTTCATTCATATACATAGTTGTAATTATAGTCCAATTTAACTTTTCATAATTTTTAAGCTAACCGCCTCTTAACACTTTGCAACATTTCTTAAAGTAGTGTTTAAAATCATAAAATAATTAACATAAATTATGTAAAACTTAACATTAAATTAACATAATTGTGATAAAATGTCATATAGAATGTTATTTGTAAAAGGAGTGTTGAGATGGATTATAAGATGATTTTTCAACTTTTAGGTGGTTTAGGACTTTTTGTATATGGAATGAAGCTAATGGGAGATGGCCTTCAAAAAGCAGCAGGTGAGAAGCTAAAAGGAATGTTGGAGGTCCTAACTACCAACAAGTTTTTAGCCGTACTTGTCGGTGCAGGAGTTACTTCAATAATTCAAAGTAGTAGTGCAACTACAGTAATGACTGTAGGTTTTGTAAATGCAGGTCTTATGAATTTATTTCAAGCTGCAGGTGTTATTATGGGGGCGAACATTGGTACTACAATGACCGCCCAACTTATAGCCTTTAAACTTACAGATATAGCACCCTTTATTCTTGCTATAGGTGCTGTTTTAGTTCTATTTAGTAAGAAGAAAAAAACTAGAGACATTGGCGAAATTGTTTTAGGCTTCGGTATATTGTTTGTAGGTATGTCAATGATGGAACATTCTATGAAGCCTTTGACCCAACTAGATAGCTTTAAAAACCTTATTCTAGTTTTGGGAAAACACCCTCTCATGGGAGTTCTTGTTGGACTTGGTATGACAGCAACAGTTCAAAGTAGTAGTGCTACTATTGGAATATTAATGGCACTTGCTGCAAATAGCAGTATGTCCCTTGGTGTTGCACTTCCTATACTTTTCGGAGACAATATTGGAACTTGTGCTACTGCACTACTGGCAAGTATAGGAACAAATAAAAATGCTAAGAGAGCTGCACTTATTCATCTAATCTTTAACTTAACTGGTACAATAATATTTATGTCTGCTTTCAGCTTAGTATTGAAGATTGTTCCAATGTTTGGTGGGGATATTCAAAGACAAATTGCAAATGCTCACACATTCTTTAATATAACAAATGTGTGTATTCAAATTTGGTTCATAGGTATTTTAGTTAAGATTGTTAACAAATTAGTGCCTGGCGAAGATGAAAAATCATCTACCTTAGTACTGGAATACTTAGATAACAGACTTTTAGAGACTCCCTCCATTGCAGTTGGACAAGTTATCAAAGAAGTTACAAGAATGGGGAAACTTGCGTCTGTAAACCTTTCTCATTCAATGGAAGCGTTTTTGAATTCTGATGAAAAAATGATGAACTCAGTTATTGAGAACGAAGTTACAATAAATTATCTTGAAAGAGAAATAACTAGTTATTTGGTGGCACTTTTTAATACAGCACTGTCAGAACATCAATCAGAACTTATAACTTCATTATTTCATGTAGTAAATGATATTGAAAGGATTGGAGATCATGCTGATAACTTAGGTGAACTTGCTAAATACAAGTTAGATAATAAAATCACTTTTTCTGAAAAAGCAATATCTGATGTTACATACATGTTCGAAACTGTAAAATACTCTGTGGATAATGCAATAATAGCTTTAGAAAATTTCGATTTAGAATCTGCACGCAAAGCTATGGATGTGGAACAAAAGATAGATAGCATGGAAGTACAACTTAAAAAGGAACATATAATTAGATTAAATAAACTTGAATGTACACCTGCTGGTAGCTCTGTATATCTAGAACTTTTAACCAATCTTGAAAGAGTTGGAGACCATTCAAATAACATTGCTCAAATGGTTATTAGTTCTAATTAAATCTAAAACACAAAAAAGATTAGGGTATAGTGTGATACTAAACCCTAATCTTTTTTTATAGATGCACTTACCAGTTCCTTTACTTTTGATAAGTCTCCAATAGTTAATTTTATTTTTTTAATAGTTTCTTGTGCTGTTTGATAATTTTTTTCTCCAGTTAAAGTGCCTAATTTAGAGATCACTGCTGTACTATCAACGATATTTTTGACATATGAACAGTATTTATCATGAAATGAATTAAGTTTTTCTCTATGTTCCAACTTTTTAACTTCACCATAGTACTTATTTAAATTTGAGTTTTCCGTCTTTAATGTCTCTAGCCCCTTATCCTTTGTTGAAATTGCCTTCTCTATATTATCCACTGATAGTTTAATTTTATTTGAGTACTCCGCAATGTCTTTACCATATTTCACATCACTTATATACCCCTTAGCTTCTTCAAGTGGTGAAGCCCCTTTAATAAAAACATTATAAGCAAAAAACAAGAAAAATACCATTATCAGAAATATCAATAATTTTATTGCTTTTTTTACAATTGAAGCAATTATTAAAATAACTACTATAGCTAAAATAATGTATATTAGCATATTGGAATTTATTGTACTCATTTTTCTCCCCCTCTAAGGCATCTGAAAATACCTATCTTTCCTTTTCTATTTGTATTCAGTTATTCCTTCTTAAATATTTAAAATACAAGATATAATTTCTAAAGATTTCTAGCAATCCTTAAAAGGCATATGCAAAACATTTAAATGAATTAATAGCAACATGTCCTCATATTATTGCATGTTCTAAGGCCGCTATTTCAACTTACATATATTGTTTAATTCTCCTTCTATTATGTTTTTCACATATTCCGCTAAATCCTGTTCTTCCTCTTTACTTAACAAATCAACATAAATAGGTTTATGTATAACCATTCTCACTTTGTTTCCTGTTACTTTTTTACCTACTTCTAATACATTATAAGTACCATCTATTGTTATGGGTACTATTGTGGCTTTAGATTTTATAGCCAGTTTCATACTTCCTTTTTTAAATGAATTCATTTTAGATTTAAGGCTTCTTGTACCCTCTGGAAAAATCAGCATAGAACGTCCTTCATTTATTTTTTCTACACCTTCTTGAATAGTTTTAATTGATTCTCTAGGACTCTGCCTATTTAAATAAATTGTTCCAATAGATTTTATCCAACTACTAACCAACGGTATTTTTTGTATTTCTTTTTTCGCAATAAAACCAAATGGTTTATCAATATAAGCGAGCAATGCAAATCCATCAAAGATAGCTTGATGATTTGCTATAAAAACACAATTTTCCTTTGGTATATTTTCAACACCACTAACCTCCATACTTGTCTTAGTTACCTTCAAAACATATTTTGAAATTTTTTGAGCTCTTCTATATGCATATATTTCAGCCTCTTTAAGTGATTTTTTTTGCATAACCTTTATTTTAATTAAGCTAAGTGATGAAATACTTAAATAAATTGAAAAATATAAATACCATAATAATTTTATCATTAGGTTCCCTCCATCATAATTTTAATTTAAGCATGTGAAAAAATAAGGTGTCTTTATACAAACATACAGCTTGATTTTATCAAATATCTCAAAAAATTGATATATATTTGTAATAAATTGTACTTGGCTATATATTTTTTTACATTTTTCTTTGCATATTGACAATAATTACATATTGTATATTATTATTGTATAAGGTTTTTTATTTTTAAAGGAGGAAAAATTATGGCATTTTCAAATTTATTTGAAAAACAAAATAAAGAAAAGCAAAAAAAATTAAAAATTAAAACTGCAAAGAAAATACTTATTGGCACTGCAGTTGGGAGCCTTAGCGGTTTAGTTGGAGGTTTGCTTCTTTCACCAAAATCCGGCAAAGAGAATAGAGAATGTATTGTTAACTCATCAAAAGAGTTTACAAATAATATTAAGCAAAGAACTACAGATTTTAAAGGGATTATTGACAACAAAGTCACCTATACTAAAGATCATGTATCAGATGCTAAAATCAAAATTTATCAATACATAAATGAAAAAAACACTTCAAAAGTCATTTGTGAAACAAAGGATAAATTAACTAACAATGAAGATTTAACTTCATTATAGGACAAGCTAACGCATTTGAAAACAAGATTAAAAACTAATCAAAATTATTGAAAAAGAGTGGTGTTATAAATGTATGTAGACATTTTGAAATTAGGACAAGTGTTATTAATTTTTCTTGGTATAGCAACTTTAATTATACTTATAATAGTGCTATTAAAACTTATTAAGACTATATCCAGTGTAAATTCAATTATTAAAAAGAACGAAAATAATATTGATGAGACATTATCTACTTTACCAAAGACGTCTAAAAATTTATGTGATATATCAGACAATATAAAAGATGTTACTGAAGTAGTAATTTTGACAACTGCCAATGCCCTTGAAGCAACGGAATCTTTTCAAAGATATTTAGTATACATAGTAGATATTTTAAATATTATAAAAAAAATATTTTCAAATAAGAAGTAGGAAATTAAATCCTACTTTTTTTATACACATATATACCATATGAAATAATTTTATCCTATATTAATTTATTTTCAGATATATGGTATAATATACTCAACATATAAAATTTTGTAAATGGAGGTGCTAATATGGATATGAAATGGAGTTTAAATGAGCTCTACAGATCCTTTGACTGCAAAGAATTTAAAAAAGACATAGATTTATTTGAAAATTCTATAGAGCATATAAAGAAATGGACGATAGAAAATTGTAATTCTTCTAGTGATCCTAAAGAGAAAATTGAAGCCTATATTAATTTTGAAAATGAATTTAGCGAGCTTGTAAATAAATTATACAACTATGCGGAACTAGCTTTAAGCGTAGATACAAAAAATGAAATCGCAAACAAAATCTCTGAAAAATTAGCATATAAACTGGCTGAACTTGCTAAGCCTTCTACTATTTTTTCCAAATGGTTGAATTCAATAGAAAATTTAGAATCTCTAATAGAAAACTCTGTCCTTATGAAGGAACATAGCTATTACATAATGGATTTAGTTAAAAACGCCAAATATTTACTTAGCGATACTGAGGAAGAACTTATGGCTAAGATGAAAAATAGTGGATCAAATGCGTGGTCTAA
>JAJXYA010000460.1:0-8416 GCA_021780795.1 Bacillota bacterium
AATCTGAAGTAACTTCTCCCATTCCAGTTGTAAGTATTTTTATTACCCAGAAAAAAATTGTGATTTCTGGCACCTTATTTAACAATTGTCTACTCTTTTTCAAGTTACTATTTGCTTCATTAACCATTTTTACATTCCTTTCCTTTTTGTAAATTTAATAATACTTCTATCTTTGTAAACCTATTTTCTTCACTTGTAACCTTTATAACCCCTCCATGCATATTAACAATCCATTTTGCTATAGAAAGTCCTAGTCCTGTTCCGCCTTTTTCTTTTGAGCGTGATTTATCAACTGTATAAAATCTATCAAATATTTTGTCTATTTCATCTTGTGGTATTCCTCTACCTTCATCACTAACAGTTAACTTTATATCATCGCCTTGAACTTGTGAGCTTATATCTATGGTTGTATTTTCTGGAGAAAATTTAATACTGTTATCAATAAATATTCTAAGCATTTGCTTTAACATTTTATAATCGGCATAAACTTTAACAACATCATTTCTATTATTTGATATTTTATGCTTTGAAGTTAGTAGCTTACTGTCCTCTACAACTTCATCGATAAGCTTATTTAAATGAAATTCTTTTTTTTCAAGGCTTTTAGTTCCGCTATCTCCTTTAGCTATAAAAAGAAGTTTTTCAACTAAAGCTGCCATGTTTGAGGTTTCTAGCTTAATTGCATATATTGATTTTTCAAGTGCCTTTCTGTCATCCTTCCCCCACCTATCAAGTAAGTTAGCATAACCATTGATTACTGCAATAGGTGTTTTTAATTCATGAGAGGCATCTGAAACAAATTGAACCTGACTATTGAAAGCTTCCTGAAGCCTATTAATCATATTGTTAAAAGTATTAGAAAGTCTATTAAGTTCATCATCAGCACCACTGACATCTATTCTTTCTTTTAAATTATTAATACTTATTCTTTCAGCTGTTTTAGTTATATTATCTATAGGCTTTAACATTCTTTTGCTTATTATATATCCAATGATAATTGAACAAATAACACCAACTGCATCTGCTGCTGCCATAAAAACAAATAATATTACTAAAAAATCATATTCGCTATTCATTTCCTTTACGATTTGAATATATATATCACCATATTTACTACTGTTTATTTTAATATTTTCAAAGGAAAAATGATTTTCCGAATCTTCTAAGTGTATAATCCTATCATATGGAGCTTCAATTTTAACATTGTAATTAAAGCCATTTGAAATATTTAAAACTTTGCCTTTACTATCTACTATCTTCACAAATATATCTTCCTTTGGTGAAAGATCGGAAAGTAGCACCTTACTCCCTAAATCTTCATTTTCCTTTTGCGAAGAAATTTCATTTAAAAGCGTTACCTTAAAATCATTTATTTGATTAAAGGCCTCATTATATAAATAATATTTTATGCCAAATAAAATTGAAGCATTCAAAATTAATAAAACTAAAGAAAACATGAAGGTGTAAAATATGGTTAGTTTAATAGATATTTTTAATCCTCTAATCTTTAATAACATAACCTACACCTCGTACAGTAGTTATCAATTTATCTTCAAATCCATCGTCAATTTTGCAGCGTAAATATCTTATAAATACGTCTACTACGTTTGTATCTCCTTCGTAGTCCACTCCCCATATACTTTCAATCAATTGCTCCCTTGTGAGCACTACATTTCTATTTATAAGTAGCTTTTGAAGAAGATCGTATTCTTTTTTAGTAAGCTCTATTTCTTTGTCTGCCCTAAACACTTGGTGTGTCTTATCATCCAAAATAATATCTTTTACTTCTATTTTACGTTTTGATTCTTTTTCTCTTGTATATACTCTTATTCTAGCTAAAAGCTCCTCTATTGCAAAAGGTTTTGCCATATAATCATTTGCTCCAGCATCAAGTCCAAAAACCTTATCAGGAATATCACTTTTTGCCGTTAACATTATTATCGGGATTTGTGAAAATTGTCTTATTCTTCTGCATACCTCGATTCCATTCAAAGCTGGTAGCATAACATCTAGTAGAATTAAATCGTAATCGCATTCCTTTACCTTAACTAATGCTTCTCTACCATCATGTACCACATCAGCATAGTAGCCTTCATGAGTAAGTTCCATCTCGATAAACATAGCCATTTGTTTTTCATCTTCCACTATTAATATTTTATATTTATCCACATTTTCACCACCCGATTTATAATGCTATTTATTAAAATTTAATAAAATTTGAAATCAAAACTAATCCACCAAGTAGCCAACAGTATATTGCAAATGGTCCCATGGCATTTACTTCTTTTTTATTAAACCACTTCATTAATAAAGTTACACTTATTAGAGCACATACACCAGCTACAGCTCCACCTATTATAGAAGTTTGAAGTAATGCTCTATTTTGCGGCGTAAATAGTTTATGTATTTCTAGTACTGCTGCTCCTGCAATAATTGGAGTTGCCAAAAGCATCGAGAATTTAGCTGATGCTTCATGCTTTAATCCAACCCAAAAACCTGCAGTCATGCTAGAACCTGATCTTGAAAAGCCAGGTATTAATGCTAAGGACTGAAATAAGCCAACAACTGCTGCTTCTTTGTATGTTAAATCTTCTATTTCTTTTTTACCTTTGCTCTTTGCTTTTTCACCAAAGAACAATAAGAAACCATTAATAATCAAGAAAAATGATGCTCCCATTACGCTACTAAAAATACTGTTAAATTTCTTTTCAAAAACAAATCCAATTATAGCTGCAGGCAAAGTGCCAACGATGATTAAAATAAGCAGTTTCTTTGAACTCTTTTTACCATCAAATATAGATTTTATAACCTCTGCCCAATCTCTCCAGAAATAAATTAATAATGCTATTGTTGTTCCTAAGTGCATCATTACTACAAATGGCAGGAAATTTTCCTTTAAAAATGTTGGTGCTAGCTTCCAGCCAAAAATATAAGGCGTTATTACCGAATGTCCAACACTGCTTATTGGGAACAATTCAGTTACACCTTGAACTATAGCTAAAATAATAGTTTGTATAATATTCATCAAATTCATCCTCTCAAAACTTATTATGCATATTTTAAATTATAAACATTAAAATTAAATTAAAAACCTTATTTTTATTTATTTTTTTCTTTAATTAAGCCTTTTCTGTAAGCATAAAGTAGCAATTTTAAATGCTCAATTTGTTCCTTTAAATCTTCTCCGATGTCTGTATCCTTAACCCTTTTCCTCTTTGTAGATTGCTCTAGTACAACAGTTGAGGACAAAATATCTTTCCCTTCCATTATAGCTTTTTCTGTAGACTCAAAGGTTTCATGAGATACAAGTTGTAAACCAAAAGAATTATATATAAGAGTGTATCCTGCAATACCAGTTTTGCTTTGATAAGCTCTTGAAAAACCTCCATCGATGACTAAAAGCTTTCCATTTGCTTTTATTGGACTTTCTCCATTAATCTTTTCTACTGGAACATGCCCATTAATAATATGGGAAGTTTCTGGATCCAATCCAAATTCCTTTAAAATGTTTTTACACACTATTTCATCATCTCTGTGTGTATAATAAGGATCTTTTTTCTCATTATGTGTTTTTGCATCTTTAATAAAATACCTCTCGAAGGTTTTCATATGTTCCTTGCCAAAGAGCGGAGAAAAAGGACCTGTCCATAGATACCAAATCATATCTCTTCCCTTTTGCCTTTCACAAGTATTTTCTTTATAAAAATAACCTTCTCTAATCAGTATTTCTAATTTTTCTAAAAGTGCCTTTCCAGCGTACTTTTTTCCGTTAATAGTAACTTGCCTAAAACTTTTATCTTCATTTAGCGGAACACATCCATGATATAGAAGATTAGAATTAAATTTTAAATACAAGCTTCCATTTGAAAATAAAAATCTAACATGTCTATTAAGCTTTTCACTGCTCATAAAAGAAAATTTTAACTTTTCAACAAGTTCTTTTTCTTCTAAAGTTAATTTATATGGGTTCTTTGGGTCAATAGTTGGAAATTTATCATCAGTTAATTTGTAGTTATTTCCATCTATTTCTATTGTTCCATTATTATAATCGATTTTGTGTAACATTAGACGGTTTTCCATTTTAAACTCTTTATTACGAGAAATAATTTCATTTTCCAGCTTAAACTGAATTACAGCAATAGCCTTGTGCATTCGTGCAATAAGCTGTATTTCATTTCTGCTGTAATTTTTGTCACCATCTATTTTAGGATAAAAATTTAAACATGGATCATCTTTGTAATATTCCAAAGCAAAAGTAGCAAGAGGAAGAATATTTATTCCGTACCCATCTTCAATGGTATCTAAATTTGCATATCTGGCACAAATTCTTACAACATTAGCCATACAAGCTTCTGAACCTGCTGCTGCTCCCATCCATAGCACATCATGATTACCCCATTGAATATCTACTGCATGATAGTCTATAAGCGTATCCATAATAATATGTGCTCCCGGACCTCTATCATAAATATCACCAATTATATGAAGCCTATCTATAACAAGCCTCTGAATAAGTTTTGAAAGTGCAATAATAAACTCTCTCGCTCTATCGATATCTATTATGGTTTCTATAATTTCAGTATAGTATTCATTTTTATTCAAATTTTTTACGTGCTCATGTAAAAGTTCTTCGATAATATATTCAAAGTCCTTTGGCAGTGCCTTTCTGACCTTTGACCTTGTGTACTTTGATGATACATGTCTGCATATTTCTATCAATCTGTATAGATTGATTTTATACCAATCATCTATATTGCTTTCTTCCTTTATAACTATGTCCATTCTTTGCTCTGGATAGTATATTAAGGTCAATAACTTCTTCTTTTCCTCTTGCCTTAAGGTGTTTTTAAATATATCTTCAACTTCTCTTTTTATAACACCAGAAGCATTTTTTAACACATGAATAAATGGCTCATACTCTCCATGTATATCTGTTAAAAAATGTTCTGTTCCTTTAGGTAAATTTAGTATTGCCTTCAAATTTATTATTTCTGTACATGCTCTATTTATATTTGGATATTGTATTGAAAGCAATTTTAAATATTTCAATTGTTCTTCTTCACACATATGTATTACTCAGTCCTTTAAATTTTTATTTCTATAACTACTTGTTATATCATAACTGTAAGGTGAATAATGATTATTTGATCTTACCTCTTAGTTCTTTTATTTGAATATTTTTATCTTTAACCATTGTCATCAAAATTTCTGCACTTACTATATTAGTTGCTAGTGGAATAGAATAAACATCGCATAATCTTAATAGTGCACTTACATCCGGTTCATGAGGCTGAGCTGTTAGCGGATCTCTTAAAAATATAACTATATCCAAATCATCTTTAGCTATCATAGCTCCAATTTGCTGATCTCCACCTAGTGGACCAGATTGAAACCTTGTAACCTTAAGACCTGTAGCATCCATAACTTTTTGTCCCGTAGTCCCAGTTGCAAAAAGGTCATGTTCCTTTAAAATATCAGTATAATATTTTGCGAATTCTATCATTTGCTCCTTCTTTTTATCGTGTGCAATTAGTGCAATTTTCATATGTTTACCCCCATCTTTTACCTACGCCTTTGCATGGTTATTTTATATTTACCTTTATAATATATCATGAAAATAATAATTTTAGTATCTATTTATAGCTTAATTTTGTCGTAAATTGTAACTTTATTATTTATTATTTATGAAGATTGAATAATTATTTTTATTTATTTCATACATACCTGTGTCATAGATCTCATCGCACTTTTTGCCGTTAAATAAGTTATTTAAAACTTTAACTGCCGTTTCTCCCCATAATTTGTTTCTTTGTACAATCTGGCTACAAACGATTCCATCTAATATCGCATCAGTTACCTTTTCATCTTTACTAAGAACTATGAGTTTCTTATCTAAGCCTCTATCTTTCCATAAATCTACAGCTATCTCTCCTGCTTTTCCATTTACCAAATATAACAAATCAAAATCTTTTTTGTTAATGATATCTTCTAAAATTTTTCTTGTATTCCCTTCCTCTGTATCTTTTTGTTCAATCTTTTCCACAATCTGAATATTCGGGCTATCCTTTAATGCTTCTACAAAACCTCTATATCTTTCCTGCACCGTAGGAACCTCTGATGCACATAATAATGAAATAACTTTTCCTTTATTATTTAAATGCTTTATTGCTGCTTTTCCAGCTGCAATTCCTCCTACAAAACTATTTGAAGTGACAAAAACATCTCTTTTACTACCTTTAACATCTACATCAATACATACAACTTTTATACCCTTTTCATGTGCTTCATCAATAACAGTTTTGACTTTATTTGTATCTGCAGCTACCACAATTATTCCGTCCATACCAGCTTTTATAAAGTCTTTAAAATTTTCAACCTGTTTATCTGGATCATATTTTTCCGGTGTATTACACACTATCTCAACATCAAGTTTCTTTCCTGTAATTATAGCTCCTTCTTCTACTTCTCTATAAAAGTCTTGATTTTCTAAACAAATGACTCCAATTTTTTTCTTAACCTTTACGACTTCTTGAGCTTTTATCTTCTCTAATTCTTTATTTATGCTACTAGTTATTTTGCTTAGATCATCTATCATTCCTATTATTAATTCATCCCCATTATTTTGCTCCATAGATATGCTTGCAACTTCTTCACTAGTAGCTGCTAATTCCTCACTTAAAGCTGCAAGACTTGAAATTTCATTAATTAATCTTTTATTAGAATTAGCCATGTTGCTAGCCTGAATAGATACAACATTTTGACCATCAACAAATTCACTAATTATATGATTTATATGATTTAAGGCATCGCTTGTACTATTAATTGATTCTATTCCTTCTTGTGCTTCTTCCTTTGCTGTATCTGTTATTTCTACGATGTTTTTAGTTTTTAGTGTTATATTTTTTACTATAGTAGAAATTTCTCCACTTGCAGCTTTTGTACTTTCTGCAAGCTTTTTTATTTCATTTGCTACTACTGCAAACCCTTTTCCAGCTTCTCCTGATCTTGCTGCTTCTATTGACGCATTTAAAGCAAGTAAATTTGTTTGAGATGATATGCTTGTTATAAGCATTGTTATATCATTTATGCTAGCAACTAGTGGCTCTAATTCTGAAATATTTGTAGATATTTTCATTAATATTTCTTGAGATTCCTTACTATTTTTCACAAATTCTTTTATATACTTAAAATTCAAGTCGCTCGTTTCTTTTGCTTTAATACTTTTTTCTCTTAAGTTATCTGAAGTTTCTAAAAGCTTACCGAATTCCAACTCAAATTGGGATGCAACCTTGGAACATTGCTCAACTGACTCTGCTTGAACTTCACTAGCTTTAGCAATATCATTATTCGCATTTGTTATATTTTTATTATAATCGGCTTTTTCTTTATAAGTTATTTCTATTACTTCTGATTGCCTTTTTGCTTCTCTAACTTCCTCTTTTACTTTAGAAAGCATTTTCTCATAATTTTTTACAAATTCATACAAAGGGTTTAAATCTTTATTTTTTTCAAATTGATCAAAATACTCAAAGTCCCCCTCATTTAGTCTATTTAAAAACAACTCTAATTTTTTGTTTTTTTTCATATTAACCTTCCTTTCATATTAAATAATTAAAAACCCATACGCAATATTACATATGGGCTTTTAATTGTAGTGAGTTCACAACATAGAATGTATATTTACCATAATTCATTTAAATCGTTTACTCAATTAAATTTTAATATAAAACTTAAATTTTTTTTATATCTAAATCTTTTATTTTTTTTATCCTTTTTTGCATCAATTCAAAATATAGCCTTTGCTAATTTATGCTATTGGCAATTTTTCTATCCAAATTATTTTCCTTTGAGCCGTAACGTTCTCTTTCAATTTCTTCAAGAGTTTTTCCTTGAGTCTTAGGTGCAAAAGTAATTCCAATTATTGCACTTATTATTAAAAATCCAACCATACATGATGCTGCCAATTGGAAACCAAATTTACTCATAATTGTTGGAACAATAAAGCTCCATATACCAAGTGCTACACGAACAACAAAGAACATAACTCCTTGAGCACTTCCTCTATATTTTGTTGGAAAAAGTTCACTTGACCACAATTGATAAAATGGTTGTTGTCCAAATCCACAAGATAAACCGTATATTACAACAAATATTACTAGCATATATGGTTTCATACTAGATGATGGAAGTATAAATATTGACCATGCACCTATTGCCATTATTGAAGAAACAGCATAAATACCCCTTCTGCTTATCTTATCTCCCATTCCCATAAACACAACATATGTTCCTAGTGCAGTTATAGCAAACAAACCTGCTTGTAAAAGGTTAGCTGTTTGTCCTGAAACTTTTCCAACTGTCTGATAAATTAGAGGCATAAAAAATCCCATTGTACCAGCTGCTAAATTCCAGAATA
>JAJXYA010000460.1:8426-13387 GCA_021780795.1 Bacillota bacterium
TTTACATTTGTAAATGTAAACAATTGTTTCAAAGAAACTTTTTCTAAAGACTTCCCTTCTGCTAAAAGTTGTTCTTCTCTCTTCTTCTCAGCTTCCCAAGATTCTGATTCTGGAACACCTCTTCTTAATATCCAAGTAAATAGAGCCACAAAGAATAAATGTGCAAAAACTAAACGACTACCAAGCAATCCTAAGCCACCTAATGCAACTGAAAGTATATAAACAATTATTGGACCTGCTGACCATGCAATTTGAGCCGAACCACAATGTCTTGCCCTATTTTCAGCTGGAGCTCCTTCAGCAATTGTTGTCCAAGAAGCTGGTATATCTGCACCAACCGATAAACCTACAATTATATATCCAATAAAGAAAACAGGAAAATTTTGCGAGAAAACTATCATTAAAATACCTACCATATAGCATAACATAGAAAAATTATATATAAGCTTTCTTCCAAACTTGTCGCAAAGTTTACCTCCGATTAATGCACCAATTGCTGCTGATACAGCATTTGAACTAAATGCACTTAAAATACCTAGCTGCCAATTATTCATATGAAGAAAAGTTGTCCAAAGTGATAATCCTGCTGCACCTGCAACAATTGAACCTGCATCAATATAATTAGCCATAGATGCTGAAATTGTAGCAACCCATAAGGCTTTTTTATCTTTTTTATTACTCATTAAGTATTCCTCCTATATTAACTTTAATCTAAATGAAAAACTTCCATTATTTCTTCTGAAACTGGACTGTTATCTGAATTACTGTACATAATATCCTTCATGTATTTCCACCATTCTTTGCATATTTTGGTTTCTGCTGTCTTGTCCCATAACTCAGAATCTTCAATCTCTACATATGCAAATAAATTATTAGTCTTCTTATCCAAGAAAATCGAATAATTTTTTGCACCATATTTTTTAAGCATTTCCACCATTTCAGGCCAAATTTCATCATGTCTCTTTTTGTATTCGTTTTCATAACCTTCATACAACTTCATAATACTTGCTTTACGAATCATTAATTCACCTTCTTTATATAACTAGTTCCGATTAATATATATTTTTCCATTCATCAATATTAGTACTGTCAAATTTGAACGGATCACCTAGAAGCACTTCAGTACCACCATAAAAATCATTTGTAACAACTTTCTGTCCCAAAGTGCCTGCCTCAAATATATCACCCTCAACTCCAGTAATAGTCCCTTTCTGCAATGAATCCATAGTATATGCTGCAAGATAACCTACATCTATTGGATTCCAAAGATACATCCATGGACAGATTCCATTTTGTACATATGGTGCCATCTCTGAAGGCAAGCCTAACCCTGTTAATAAAACATCAGAATTACTACTTTGTATTACTTTTGCAGCTGCAAACATTCCTACTGTAGTTGGTGCAATAATTATCTTCACATTTCTATTTTTAAGTATTTCTTCTGTTTTCATCTCAGACTTCTCATCATTATCATCACCATATTGGATAGTTATAAGAGGCGTGTTTGCATACTTATCTGGATGATCTTTCATTTCTTTTTTCATCCAACTTATCCATAAATTTTGGTTTGCTGACTGTGCTGTTGTAGAAAGTATAGCAATACCTCCATTTCCATTTACCATTTCATATGCTGCTTGAATTAGACCTCTGCCAATTTTTTCGGGATCAGCCTGCTCGATATGTATTTGTCTAGATTTGGCATTTACAGGCGAATCTAGAGAAATAACTTTTATTCCTGATTTCATAGCTTTTGTCAAAACTGTTTGAAGAGCATTCGCATCATTAGCTGCTATAGCAATTCCCGAAACTTTTTCTGATATTAATTTATTTATTATTTCAATTTGCATTTCAGAATTAGCTTCCTTTGGACCCATAAATAACGGTTTAACACCTACTTCTTTACATGCTTTTTGGAAACCATCATACATCTTTTTCATGTATGGATTTTGAGCTTCTTTAGCTACAAATGCGAAAGTTACTAACTTCCCTTTATTTATATCAGTTTTATTATTTACCTCCGTTCCATTTTTACATCCTGACATTATACATATCATAAAAATAAAACATATACAAATTGGCAATGCTCTTTTCTTTTTCATAAATAAACCATCCGATCTTTAAATTACTATTCTAACAATTATATGTTATCATAAATAGATAGCTTATAAAAAACTTTTAATGAAATGATTATTATATTTCCTCCCTTTCTATTAATTTTGTATTGCCTGTCTACAAAATAATGATATCATTTACATAAACTATTTAGAATGTAATAAATGCAACTAAAGATGTAAATAACTAAACTGTTTTTTAAAAAAAGATGGACTATTTATTTAATCCATCTTTTAATAGTATTCAGTTGGCCATACACCAGTTTTTTTCTTGAATATTTTAGAAAAGTAATACGCATCTTGAAATCCAACCATTTCAGCTATTTCCTTTACTAACAAATCTGATTGTTCCTCCATAATTTGTTTTGCTTTATCAATTCTAAAATTAATTAAATATTCTCCAGGAGATACCCCATTGTTATACTGCCTGAATATTCTGCTAATATATGAAGGAACAAAACCAAATTGTTTAGAAAGTACATTATTCGTTATACTTCTTTGATAATTTTCTTCTAAGTATTTTTTTATTTCTTCAATAAATTTAGGTTCTTTATTATAAAATTTCTTTTTTGTTTCAAAAATATTAATAAGTACCGAAGTTACATCTTCTGCATTACTCTTATAATCCGTAAAATTATTAAGAGTTTCATATAATTCTTTTTTTATTGTGCTAATATTTTTTTTATTTAATCCACCATTGAAATAACAATAATTGATAATCATATCAAAAAAACTTATAACTTGAGCTTGTGTTGCATCTTCTTTTTCCATCATCTCAAATACTTTTGAAATAACATTGATTACAGTAACCCTGTCACCTTTTTTTAGAAATTTTCCAATCAACTCAATATATTTTTTTAAATCTTCAAATTCATTCCTTACCTCCTCAGTTTTGCCTTCATTGAAAATTTGAGATTTAGTTAAAATAATATTTTCATCCATTTCATCGTGTAGATCAGCAATCACCTTGCTAATATCTGATATTTTGACTCCAATTCTATAATTTAGCGTAATAGTAATTTCTTCATTATTAGCGAAATCAAATATTTTAGACGGAATACTTTCATAATCTTTTGTTTTTATTTGTTCAATTGCTATAACTTGTTCTGCCATAGTATGTCCTCTAGAAATTATATATTCATAGTCTTTCAAAATACATGATATAGCATTTTCTAAATTTAGATTGTCCCAAAACGCTACTGCCGGAACCATAGTATCATTGCCGTAAATAGGTATTGAACCTGCACAAATTAAAATTACTAGCCAAGTAGAATCAATCATTTCACTATCATAATTGTCCACTTTTTTAAATAACATTTCTTTTTTTCTTATATGCTTTTTTTTATCTATCTCTTCACTTATTTTCATTAAAACTTCAGTCAATTTTACCTTCGACATAGGCTTCAAAATATAATCCATAACTTTATATGAAATACCTTGTCTTGCATACTCAAAATCAGAATATCCACTTGTTATAATTGTTATTATATCAGGATAATTATCTCTAATATATTTTGCTATTTCTAACCCATCCATAAATGGCATTTTTATATCTGTAAATACAACATCTATTTTTTGCTTTTTTAATTCCTCTATTGCCCTTTTACCATTTATTGCTGTAGCAACCACTTTAAATTCAAAATTTGATGCTTCTATCATAGCTACAGTAGCACGTAAAATAGGAGGTTCATCTTCTATAACTAGAACATTAATCATCTTATTTCTCCTTCCATTATTCTTCCACTAATAGTTATTATCGTAATTCTGTTTTCTATCCTCTCAATACAGTATTTTATATCTTTATAAAATGCTAGTTTTAGCCTAATAATAGTACTAACCAATCCTAAACCACCAATTTTTAATTCCTTGTAATTATATTCTAAGCTTGTACTAAACCGTTTTATCTTTTCATCTATACTTTCAATTTGCCCTTCGGAAAATCCAATTCCATTATCACTTACTTTTATATACCAACATTCATCTCTAATTCCTATATCTATATTTATTTCCCAAGGTGGCTCAATATCGTGAAAAGCATCCTTAAAACAATTTTCTACTAACGGTTGTAAAATTAATTTAGGTATTAAAATATCATTTATTTTTTTATTAACGTTAATTTCATATTTAAAACAATCTTCATATCTTGCCTCCATTAGTTTAAGATAGTTTATCGTATGTTCTATTTCATCCTTAAACGTTACAATAGAACTTTCATAAGAAGCAACATATCTCAAAATATCTGATAATTGCTGGCACATACCAATTATTTTATCACTTCCTATCTCCATAGCGCTTCCACTTATTACAGAAAGAACATTAAAAATAAAGTGTGGATTCATTTGAGATTGTAGTGCTAAAAAATAAGCTTTCTTCTCTTCCTTAACTGCATCTCCCATTTTAATTAACACCTCTGAAAATGCATCACCTAAATCTTTTATCTCATCAATATCGTCATCTTCTGTTTTTACAGATAAATTTATTGATGAAACTTTTTTTACTTTTGAACTCAAATCCTGTAGTGGTCTTGTTATTCTATTTGCTATTAAATAACTGATACCTAGTATAGATACTATAACTAATATATAAGACATCGCAAAAATACCTATAATTTCATAAATATAATTATTTTGATAATTTGTTATTATTTCTACTTTCCAACCAGAGTTATAAGATTTATATGATGTCTTTAAATTATTAATATTAATTGGTATCTTTCCCTGATTAATTATTAAATTATTATTATTATCATATATGCATATTTCCATATTATTAATTCCACTATCTACAACGCTTTCAAGTTTAGAAATATCTTCTTGAACTTCTACAACCGCATAAACATCATTCCCATAC
>JAJXYA010000464.1 GCA_021780795.1 Bacillota bacterium
ATTAACTGTCTTTGATATAGAACCTGATATCATTGGAGTGATTGCTGCCATCATAAGAACATGACCCATGAATGGAATATATCTTTTTCCGCTACCGCACTTGTTTGCTGTATCAAATATAGATAAATGTTCAGATTTTAAATGGGGAGCTCCCTCGATTTTTCCATCAATAATTTTTTCATATTCAAAGCCATTTTCATCAACCTTTTCTTTTCTTAGAATATAATCAAGAATATCATTTGTCTCGCTTTCAGAATATCCTAGGTTATCCAAGGAATCTTTAATTACAGGATTTACGATGGTCATATAACCACCACCAGATAATTTTTTATAAATAAAATGGCTAAAATATGGTTCTATAGAGGTTGCACCACAATCCATGGCAAAGGAAATAGTACCAGTAGGGGCTATCACTGTAACTTGAGCATTTCTAAAACCATGCTTTTCACCGCTACTTAATGCTTTTGACCAACAGTCTTTTAAAGCTTCACTTATATATCCTAGGGAGTTGTTATTTAAGATATTGTGATTAACTTTTATTGGGTCATAATTTAAGTTTTCATATTCGCTATTTAGAGCTCCAGCTGCCCTAGCATGATTTCTTATAACTAACAGCATATGTTTTTTGTTGATTTCATATTTTTCAAAGGGAGCTAGTTCTTTTGCTAATAAGGATGAAACATAATAAGCCTCTGCAGTCATTATTCCACTTAGTGAAGAAGCTATGTTTCTAGCATCCTCTGAGTCATAGGCATAGCCCATTACCATAAGTAAAGAAGCAAGGTTTGCAATTCCGAGGCCAGTGGTTCTAAATAAATAAGTTTTTCTTGCTATATCTTCAGTTGGAAACTGACCCCAATGTATAGAGGCTTCAAGGACTAATTGAGTGAGTCCTATTAAATGTACATATCCATCTATATCAAATTTTTTAGTTTCACAATCATAAAATTTATAAATATTAATAGAAGCTAAATTACAGGAAGTATCATCTAAAAAAGCATATTCGCCACAAGGATTAGTTGAATTAATTCTATTATGCTTAGCATTAACTATTCCATCTTCACCAGCCGGACAAGTGTGCCATGCATTAAAGGTGTCATCAAACTGAGGAGCTGGATCAGCACATTGCCAAGCAGCTTTGTTAAAGGTATCCCATAGGTCTTTAACATTTACATCTTTATTAACAGAGCTATCACATCTTCCTTTAAGAGTAATAGTCTGTTTAGGATCTTTTGAAAGGCTATCCACCTTCATCATGAACTCATCTGAGAATCTTATAGAGTTGTTTCCATTTTGGCCGGATACTGTTTCATAAGCCTCTCCTTCAAAGCTACCGTCATAACCCATTTTAGTTAGAGCACGCACCTTATCTTCTTCTTTAGCTTTCCAAGTCATAAATTCCATTATTTCAGGATGGTCAATATCAAGACATAGCATCTTAGCTGCACGTCTTGTAGTTCCACCAGATTTTATTGCCCCTGCATTTCTGTCAAGTCCTTTTAAAAAGCTCATTAAGCCTGAAGAAATTCCACCGCCAGACAATTTCTCACCTCTAGCTCTTATGGTGGAGAAGTTAGTTCCAGTGCCAGAACCGCCTTTAAATAATTTAGTTTCGGTTACATACTGCTCAGAAATTGAGTGGCTACCAAGTAGTTTATCTTGGATTGAGAGAATGAAACAAGCTGAAGCTTGAGTTCTAGTATAAGCATCCTCGCTTTTAACCAGCATCTTTTCTTTTTCATCATAATAAAAATTATCTAAGGAGCCGCCTTTTATACCATAGGATAGATTAAGACCAGTATTAAACCATTGAGGGGAATTTGGAGCAAACATCTGATTTAAAAATGCATATATTAATTCATCATAAACAATATTTTTTTCCTCTTGAGATTTAATAATAGTCTCATCAAGCAAGGCTTCACACCAAAAATTAACAAGCCTATGAGCTACCATTTTCATACTATTCTCATAGCCTTGTTTATTATTAACACCAGATTTTCTAAAATATTTTGAAGCAATAATGTCGCAGGAATTTTGTGAGTAATGCTCTGGAAATTCTAAATTCTTCATATCTACAAGTACTTTATTAGTTTTATGGTCTTTTAAAAAAACATCTACCTTTTTCCATTTAAATAAATCAAAAACAGTAATAGTTTTATCTTTTTCCAATTCTTTTGTGTAAAATCTTTTAAATAACTTTTTTATCTCCGTCATAATTAATACTAGCTTAAAAAACTAGTACATTCACCTCCTATTATTTACCTTATACTTAAAATTAAATCATCACCTGTTGTACTGCAATATTAACGGTTTTAAAGTGACTGTTATACTTTCACTGTGTTTTTCCCCACGTTATAGCATGCTATTCCCATTTATGTAAGAGGGGATACCTTCATTTTAAAAAGTCATTAAGTCTAAATTATGTAAAATTAATTTCTCAGTTATTGATTTTTTATACTAAAAGACTTTCTAATCATTTATTTTATTTTATCTTTTTTTATAGTATAACACACAATATATAGTAAGTTCAAAGAAAGACATACTATATATGGTATTATATAATGAAAAGGAATAAAAATCAATATTGACTATTAGTGAATAATATGTATTAATATGACGAAGGATAGATAAACATTTAAAATATTAGAAGTTTATAAAATATCTGAGTATAATAGATATGTATTTATTATTTTGGAAGAGGTGAGGATGAACTTATGATACATCAGTTTGATGGGCAAATACCTAATGTGCACAAAAATTCTTTTATTGCGAGTAGTGCAGACGTTATAGGAAATGTATCTATAGGAGAATACAGCAACATCTGGTTTGGAACTGTATTAAGAGGTGATATGGATTCTTTGACTATAGGGGAGTATACAAATGTTCAAGACAACTCCACTGTACATAATGATGATAATTTTTCAGTTGATATCGGTGATTATGTAACTATAGGACACAATTGCATAATACATGGTTGTAGAATCTTAAGCAATACTTTAATTGGTATGGGAAGTACTATATTAAATGGAGCTGAAATTGGAGAATATACTATAATTGGAGCTGGTAGCTTAGTTACTCAAGGGAAGAAAATACCCTCTGGTGTGCTTTGTATGGGAGTACCGGCAAAGGTAATAAGAGAACTGACGATAGAAGAAAAAGAAAGTATAAAAAAATCAGCGGAACACTATGTAGAGCTTTCAATGAAATATATTAGAAAATAAATTGTGATTAAATGTAGTAACCCTTTTGTAAAATTTTATTTACTAGAAGGTTACTGTATTTTTTTGTAGAATAGTATAA
>JAJXYA010000472.1 GCA_021780795.1 Bacillota bacterium
AGGGGAAGAAAGAAACATAATTCTTGAGTTAAAGCTACTTGCCGATGTAGGACTTATCGGATTTCCTAATGTAGGTAAATCAACGTTACTTTCTGTAGTTTCCAAAGCAAGGCCAAAGATTGCAAACTATCACTTTACAACAATAAAGCCTAATCTTGGTGTTGTAAGCATTCCGGGTATACAAAGCTTTGTAATGGCAGATATTCCAGGAATAATTGAGGGTGCAGCAGAAGGAATAGGTCTTGGCCTCCAGTTTTTGAGACATATAGAAAGAACTAGACTTTTAATTCACATTGTAGACTTATCTGGATGCGAAGATAGAGACCCATTAGAGGACTTTATTAAGATAAATGAGGAATTAAAAAAATATAGCGTTAAGCTTTGGGATAGACCACAAATAGTTGCAGCTAATAAGGTTGACTTAGTTTACGATGATGAAGCATTTGAAAATTTTGAAAAAAAGGTAAAGGAACTTGGCTTTCTCCATGTATATAAAATTTCTGCGGCTACAAGAAGTGGAGTAGATGAACTATTAAAAGAAGCAGCAAGGCAGCTATCCAATATTCCTATTACTGAATTAGAAATTAAAGAGGAAGATAGATTCGTTGAAGAAGAAAAAAGATTTACTTACGACATTACAAGAGATGGTGATGTGTATGTAGTAGAAGGATCCTTTGTGGATAGGCTTTTAACTAGCGTAAATGTTAATGACCCAGAATCGTTAATGTATTTCCATAAGGTTCTCAAAAACAAAGGTGTAATTGAAAATTTAATATCCCATGGAATTCAAGATGGAGATATAGTTAGATTAAAAGATTTTGAGTTTGAATTTTTATTATAGTTGGAGGAAGATATGTTAACTAGCAAACAAAGAAGTTATTTAAAATCACTTTCAAATCAAATGCAGCCTATATTTCAGGTTGGAAAAGGTGGAATAGAAGAGACTTTTATAAATCAAGTTGAAACAGCTTTAGAAGCAAGAGAACTAATAAAGCTTTCTGTTCTTGAAACAAGTCCTTATTCAGCCAGAGAAGCAAGTGATCTTTTATGTAAGGAACTAGGTTGTGAAGGAGTTTTAGCAATAGGCAGAAAATTTGTTTTATATAGAAAGTCTAAGAAAAATGAAAAAATAGAACTTCCTAAATAATTAGATTACAATTTTGCAAAGGTTACAACAAAAGGAATAAATATGGTATAATGAAATTATTAAAATAAATTTTAAATTACCAAAGAGGTATATTTATGAATAAGAAAGCTTGTTTTGGAGGTACCTTCGATCCGATTCATAATGGGCACATAGCTATTGCCTACGAAGCTTTAAATAAACTTCGCTTGGATAAAATAGTGTTCATTCCAGCAGGTAATCCGCCACATAAAGATATAAGAGAAGTAATAAATGCTAAAGTAAGATATGAAATGGTTCAAAATGCAATAAAATGTGAATCCAGATTTGAAATAGATAACTTTGAAGTTTTAAAAGAAAACTTTAGTTATACTTTTGAAACTTTAAAGTATCTTAATGAAAAGGAAAGGGACACAAAGTGGTATTTTATAAGTGGCTTAGATTGCCTTTTTAACTTGGAAACATGGAAGAATGTTAAAAAAATCTTTGAACTTTGTCAGCTTGTTGTTTTTAATAGACCTGGTTTTGACATGGATGCAGTTTTGGAAAAGAAAGCTTTTTTAGAAAATAAATATGGGTCAAGTATCATTTTTTTAACAAAACCGGTAGTGGATATATCTTCTACCCATATAAGAGAAAAAATAAAAAAACACCAAAGTGTAGAAGAGTTTCTTTCTAAAGAAACTTTAAAATTTATTGAGGATAACAAACTGTATGTTTAATATTTTGATTTAGGAGGCAGTTATGTGGACAGAAGAACAAATGATTGGTTACTTAAAAAATAATATTAAAGAAAAAAGATTAAAGCACTGTCTAAGGGTGAAGGATACAGCAGAAAAATTAGCTAAAATTTACAATGTGGACAAAGATAAAGCTGCTATTGCTGGCTTGATGCATGATTTAGCTAAAGAAAAAACCTCTGATGAGGTGATTACACTTTGCAAAAAAGAAGGCTATAATGTAGATCCTATTGTTGGCAGTAACCTTAACACCCTTCATGGAGCAGCATCTGCAATAATTGCAAGGGATTTAATGGGTGTAACTGATGAAGATACTTTAAATGCAATGGCTTACCATACAATAGGAAGAAAAAATATGAGTACACTTGAAAAAGTAATATATTTAGCTGATTATATTGAGCCTTTTAGAGATTTTGATGGTGTAGAACAACTAAGGATACTTGCACAAGAGAGCCTAGATGAAGCTATGCTAAAGGCTTTTGATAACACTATTAAATTTGTAATTTCAAAAGGTGAATTGGTTCATATCGGAACAATAGAGGCAAGAAACTTTATTTTACTTCAAAAAATAAATAAGTAATTTTATTTATGACATTTGAAAGGCAGGTAAATTGTATGGTAGACAATAAAAAAAAAGGCATTAAACCAAGGAAGATAATTAAAGGCTTTGGAATTGGATTATTGGTAGTAATTATTTGTATAGTCGTTGGAGTTACAGGTTTTACTGTTTTTTATTTGTCCAGTACTAATGGCATGTCCAATTATTTGAATGTAAATGCAATACCGCCAAGTAAAGATGGTATAGTAAATATATTAGTAGCAGGTGTAGACGTAGGAGCTAAGGATAACTCCAATTTAAGTGATAGTAATTCAGATGTAACTTCAGTAGCTACTAATATAAATAATACAAAATACGATAATTCAATTTTCTTATTTAGCTTCGATACAAAGAATAAAAAACTTAAAATAATATCTATACCTAGAGATACCATGTTTAAGGCAAACAGCAATATGAATACCTTAAAGTATGCAGATTCTGTAGATGGACCAAAGTATTTAGTAAACACAGTGGAAGCTTTATACAACATAAAAATAAATTATTATGCAGGTTTTACTTATGCAGGTTTTAAAAATGTTATAGATGCACTAGGCGGAGTAGATTTGAATATAAATAATAATATGAATTATGATGATAATGTTCAAAATCTACATATTCATTTTACAAAAGGTAGCACAGTTCATATGAACGGTTCAGATGCAGAAAATTATTTTAGATGGGTAAAAAATAATAACGATCAAACAGTTTCGTTTTCTAATGAGGTTACTAGAATAAAAGATGAAGAAGATTTAGTAAAACAAGTAATGAGCAAATTCAAGAGATTGTCCACAATATTTAAATATCCTGAGATTATTTCTACTGTTTCAAAGAG
>JAJXYA010000382.1 GCA_021780795.1 Bacillota bacterium
AACATTATTCTATATTAGGCGTTGTGCCTGCTATGTTTATGGTAAATGAAGAAGAATTAAATGGAAGAAAAATGCCAACAAGTTGGGAAGATTTGCTTAGCACGGAATTTGAAAATAGTATAAGTCTCCCTATGGGAGATTTTGATTTATTTAATTCAATTTTACTTAATATTTACAAAAAATTTGGTGAAGATGGAGTTGAGAAATTAGGGAAAAGTCTTAGGGTCAGCATGCATCCTTCTGAAATGGTGAAATCTCATATAAAGAAAAATGATAAGCCAGTAGTAACAATTATGCCTTATTTTTTCACCAAAATGGTTAAAAAAGGAGGCCCAATGGTTCCTGTATGGCCTAAAGAAGGAGCTATTATAAGTCCTATATTTATGCTTACTAAAAAAGAAAAAAAAGAACAATTAAAGCCAATTGCTCGTTTCTTTGCTTCAAAGGAGGTAGGGGAAATTTTATCTCATAATGGCAAATTTCCTAGTGTAAATCCAAAGGTAAACAATATGCTAAATAAAGAAGACAAATTTATGTGGTTAGGTTGGGATTTTATTAAAGAAAATAATATGAGTACTTTAATAGAAAAATGTGAAGCTATTTTTAATGCTGCTTCTAAAGGAGAGTAGATAAAATGAATTTGGTTACAATATCAGGGCCTCCATCTTCAGGCAAGACCTCTGTAATATTAAAGGTTATAGAAGCTGTTAAAAAAAGTGGATTAGCTGTTGGAGTGGTAAAATTTGATTGCCTTTATACTGAAGATGACATTTTATATGAAAAGGCAGAAATACCAGTTAAAAAGGGTTTATCAGGCTCACTATGCCCAGATCATTTTTTTGCTAGTAATATAGAAGAAGTAGTTACTTGGGGAAAAAAACAAAGCCTTGATTTATTAATAACTGAAAGTGCAGGCTTATGCAACAGATGTTCTCCTTATATAAAAGGAATAAAAGCAATTTGCGTTATTGATAATTTAAGTGGAATAAATACACCAAAAAAAATAGGACCTATGCTTAAAACTGCTGATATAATAGTTATAACTAAAGGAGATATAGTATCACAAGCTGAGAGAGAGGTTTTTGCTTCAAGAGTAAATTCTGTAAATCCACAAGCAGTTATTATTTTTGTTAATGGACTTACAGGGCAAGGTGCTTTTGAATTAAGTACCCTAATATATGATGAACACTTAGATATTGAAACTGTAAAGGGAAAAGAATTAAAATTTTCAATGCCTTCAGCTCTCTGTTCATATTGTTTGGGAGAAACACGAATAGGATCTGAATATCAAATGGGTAATGTAAGAAAGATAGATATAGGTGATGAAAATGATTAAAATAAAGGAACTAGAAGGGGAAAAAATTAAATTAATTGAAAAACAATATCCTTTTGTATTATCTTTTTTTGAGAACAATAAATTAGATGTTACCCAATACAAAGATTATACACTATTACAATATTTTAATCATTTTACAGAGGAAGAACTAGTAGAATGGGCTATTGATATTCCTAAAATGAAAATAGATTTAGAAGCATATATAAATCAAATGCTACAATTTTTAGGCTTAGATAAAGAAAAGGTAACTTCTATTACAATTATTGCTGGCAAAGACAAGTATGGGAATAAAGAAAGCTTCCATAAGCTTACAGTTAATAAAAGTGAAATAATATCTATAGTTGGACCAACAGGAGCTGGAAAAAGCAGATTATTAGCAGACATTGAGTGGGCAGCTAACAAAGATACCCCTACTGAAAGGATAATTTTAATTAATGGTGAGCCTGCAAATAAAGATATGAGATTTTCTACTAGCAATAAATTAGTTGCTCAGCTATCTCAAAATATGAATTTTGTTATGGACTTAACCGTAAATGAATTTTTAGAGCTACATGCAAAGAGCAGAATGGTAGATAATGAAGAGGAAATTATTAAAAAGATTTTAGATGCTGCAAATGAGCTTGCTGGTGAAAAGTTCAAGTTAGAAACTCCAATTACAGCTTTAAGCGGAGGTCAATCGAGAGCTTTAATGATAGCTGATACAGCTATTTTAAGCACTTCGCCTATAGTTTTAATCGATGAGATAGAAAATGCGGGCATAGATAGGAAAAAGGCTTTAAAGCTTTTGGTAAATGAAGAAAAAATAGTGCTTATGGCTACCCATGATCCATCCTTAGCACTTATGGCAAATAAAAGAATTGTAATAAGAAATGGTGGCATTTATAAAATAATAGAAACAGATGAAGAAGAAAAATGTTTATTAAAAAGTTTAGAGAAAGTAGACATGCTTATTAATGAAATGAGATCATCCCTTAGAGAAGGAGAAAAGCTTAAAAAAAATAATGAATTATTTACAAGCGGTATCTTATGATACCGAGTTTACAAAAGAAAGAATATATAATTTAGACATAGTAAAAAAACAAAGGAACAATAAAGGGAGGATTTGAAATGAGTATGTTTTGTTATCAATGTCAAGAAACAGCAAAAGGAACAGGTTGTACAATTAAAGGTGTATGTGGAAAAAATGACAAGGTTGCTCGCTTACAGGATCTAATGATATATACGGTAAAAGGTATTGCATTACTTCAAAAAAAAGGTCTTGAAAAAGGTATTAGACTTACTAAAGCTAATCATTTTATGATAAATGGTTTGTTTATGACTATTACAAATGCTAATTTCGATGATGAAGCTTTTGTAGAAAAGATAAGTGAAGGAATTAAGTTAAGAGAAGAAATTAAGAAAGAATTAACGGCTAAAGGAATTGATTTAGGAGAATTGCATGATGCTGCTACTTTTGTTGCTGAAAGTACTAGTGAAATTTTAGCAAAAGCTGAAGCTAAAGAAGTGGGTGTATTAGCTACAGAAAATGAAGATGTACGTTCTTTAAGAGAATTAATAATATATGGACTTAAAGGTATGGCTGCTTATGCTGAACATGCGTTTAATCTAGGCAAAGAAAATGAAGAAATTTATGATTTTATAGTAAAAGCTTTAACTGCTACATTGGATGATTCTTTGACTGCAGAACAGTTAACAAGTCTTACTTTGGAAACAGGAAAATTTGGTGTAGACACTATGGCTATGCTTGATGCTGCTAATACAGGAGCTTATGGAAATCCAGAAATAACAGAAGTAAATATAGGCGTTAAAAATAATCCAGCAATATTAATTTCTGGTCACGATTTAAAGGATTTAGAAGAATTACTAGAGCAAACAAAGGATTCAGGAGTTGATGTATACACTCATGGTGAAATGTTACCAGCTCATTATTACCCATTCTTTAAAAAATA
>JAJXYA010000125.1 GCA_021780795.1 Bacillota bacterium
AGTTGCTCCAAATGCAAAGAAGGTTATAGGAATTGAACTTATAGAAGAAGCAGTGGAAGCAGCAAAAGAAAATGCTAAATTAAACGGACTTGATAATTGTGAATTTATAGCTGGTGATGTAGCAGAAATCATTAAAACAATAAAAGATAAACCAGATATTATAATTCTAGACCCACCAAGAACTGGGGTTCATCCAAAAGCTCTAGATTATGTAATAAAATTTAATGCACCTGAAATAATTTATGTTTCATGTAATCCAAAAACATTGGTTGAAGATCTTAAGGTGCTTACGGATAAGGGATATAAGGTTGTTCAAACTAAGGTGAAGGATATGTTCCCTAACACGCCTCACGTTGAAACTGTAGTGAAGCTAATTAAGCAATAATCTCATTCTTGAAATGTAGATTAATATAGAATAGGCGAATTGCCAACATTTTGCCGACGCTGAGATTAAAGCGTTGGCAATTTTGATATTATCTGATTTTCTAAGATAGAAACGGTATTTGAGGACATTGTTTTAGTAACATGAGAATAGACATCCATAGTGATTGAAGATTTGCTGTGACCAAGTCTTTCTTGAATATCTTTTATATTAGCTCCTGCTTCTAGTAGCATAGTGGCATGAGTATGGCGCTTATGGGGAGCTCCCCATAATAGACATTATGTAGAGTATTATATTATGTAGATTGTTTTAAATTATTGCTCTATTTATGGGCATTCTTTATTGGAACACTCACCATAATAATTCATAATAAACTTATCTCAATTAATGAAAGGAGT
The DNA here is from genome assembly GCA_021780795.1 of Bacillota bacterium. Next base: position 781 of record JAJXYA010000125.1, read on the forward strand.
TTATTTATGAATGAATTACAAGCAATTCAAAAAGCAGTCCATTCTATTCTGTTAGAAATGAGGACTCAAAATTATTCATCTGGTACTATAAAAACACATAGCATTACTTATAATATTCTTCTAAAGTATATGGCTACAAATGCTATAACTTCAATCAGTGAAGCTGTTTGTCTGGAGTTTCTTCGTTTCCGTACTGGCTATGAAATGCCAGGGTTTTATGGAAAAGGTAATAGTAAAATCAATCAAACTCTGAAACCACTTCAAGTATTACTAGACTATATTAATACTGGCACTATAACATATAAAATGCGTTCCAAGGTACATAGTTATATTTGCCCTTCCCAGTTCGAGGAGGAGTATATTGCTTTTCAAGATATTTTTGAAGAGAGAAGATATGCAAAATCTACAATCATCTGCATTAATCAGCTACTTCAAAAATTTTTACTATTCTTAGATCAATCAAATATTCATTCATCTAAAGAAATTTGCATTCAAACTATAACAAAATTCCTTTCAAACTATACGAACTGTAAGCCAAAATACATTTCAACAATAATTTCAACTCTTAGAAATTATCTATCATTTCTGTATACGGAAGCATTTATTATCAATGATGTTAGTAAAAGTCTTCCAAATGTAAGAATTATGCGGAATGCCTTTATTCCTTATTCATGGAAAATAGAAGATGTCAAAAAGCTCCTTCAAGCTGTAGATCGTGGTGACCCAAAAGGTAAACGAGATTATGCAATACTACTTCTTGTTGTTAGACTTGGACTGCGTGTGAGTGACATCCGAGGTTTAAAACTCTCCAGTTTAAATTGGAATCGAAAAATTATTTCACTAACTATGCAAAAAACAAAGCAACCATTAGAATTACCGTTATTAGATGATATAGGTTGGGCAATAATTGACTACTTAAAAAATGGACGCCCTCAGACTAAGTGTGATAGAGTGTTTGTCCGCCACAGAGCACCTTTTGATTCATTTGGTGAAAATGAAAGTTTTTACCGCGAGTTGCATCGTTACATGGTTGTAGCCAAACTTGATATTCCATTAGATGTGCATTGCGGTCTTCATTCACTACGTAGTACGCTGGCAAGAAATATGTTAGAAGCAAAGGCACCACTTCCTGTGATATCAGAAGTACTTGGTCATAAAAGTATTCATACTACAAGCATTTACCTAAAAATAGATTTAAATGGTCTTCGAAAATGTGCATTAAATCCAGAGGAGGTGTTCAAGTTATGAAAAACAATTACCAATGGAAAAGTGATATTTCTGATTTACTTCAATCTTATTTGACTCAGAAACAGATAACTGGCTTTAAATTTGAGAAACAAGAAAGAGAATTAAAGCGCTTTGACAATTATTATTTTGTGAATGGTTATAGTGGGATTCGATTAACCAAATCAATGGTAGATGCCTTTATTTATGGAAATGATTATGAAAAAGCATCCACTCATTATAAAAAAGAAATTTTATTAAATAATTTTGCAGAATTCTTAATAAATCAAGGATATTCAGTATATGTGCCACCTATTAAATCTGCTCAAGAAAAGCGAAGCTCGCATATACCGTATATTTTTACTGCAGAGGAACTTAAACATTTTTTTCTTGCTATAGATTCTTATCCTCACACATCTTTTACCAACCGAAATACCATAGATCCTGTACTATTTCGCTTACTATATGGTTCGGGATTACGAATATCAGAGGCATTAAATCTGCAATGTAAAGATATCGATATTGATACTGGAACAATTACAATTCGCCATGCTAAAAATAACAAAGACAGACTAGTTCCAATTGCTGCAACTCTGGTAGAGAGATTTAATAATCTATTTATGGATATACATAGATTTAATGAGGAATCCACATATTTTTTTATCAGTCCAACTGGCGGCAGACTAGATAAAAGTACAGTGTATTGTAGGTTTAGAGATTATCTTTTAATGGCAGGAATTTCTCACACAACAATTGGACCAAGAATGCATGATATGAGGCATACTTTCGCCGTTCATTGTTTGAAAAAATGGGTTCTTTCAGGCGAAGAACTTACTAATATTATGCCATATCTTGCTGCATACATGGGACATACTGATTTTAGGGCAACCCAGTATTACCTAAGATTAACAGCAGATTTATATCCAGATATTATAAGCAAAACAGAAGCTGAATTTGGATTTATTATTCCTAAAGGAGATAGTGCTGATGAAAGAGAATGATTTTCCAAGGTATCTTACCAACTTTTTATCTTGTTATCTTCCAGGCCAAAAGAATGTAAGTGTTAATACTATTGCTTCCTATCGTGATACTTTCAAATTACTACTTATTTTTTGTGATGACGAAAATAATATCAAACCTGAAAAGATAACCATGACAAAAATAACAAAGGATTTAATAATAGAGTTTCTTGAGTGGCTAGAGAACAAACGAAAATGCTCAATATCTACTAGAAATCAAAGACTTGCAGCTCTTCATTCATTTTTTCATTATGTTC
>JAJXYA010000463.1 GCA_021780795.1 Bacillota bacterium
GTAATGTTATTTATTTACCTTATATAAATTATCATGTTATAATAATAAATGTTGTTCAAAATGAAAAAATACGAAACAAAGAGGATGGTAAAAATATGATAAGTACTACAAATGTAAGTTTAAGCTATGGAGGAAGAAAGCTTTTTGAAGAAGTTAATATAAAGTTTACGCCTGGAAACTGCTATGGCTTAATTGGAGCAAATGGTGCGGGTAAGTCTACATTTTTAAAAATTTTATCTGGAGAAATAGAGCCTAATACTGGTGAAGTAAATATTGCACCAAACTGCAGGCTTGCAGTTTTAAAGCAAGATCATTTCCAATTTGATGAATTTGAGGTTTTAAAAACCGTTATTATGGGTCATACTAGATTGTATGAAATAATGGAAGAAAAGGATGCTATTTATTCAAAAGGTGAATTTACAGATGAAGATGGAATTAAAGCTTCTGAGCTTGAAGGTGAATTTGCTGAGCTAAATGGCTGGGAAGCAGAGTCAGAAGCGGCTACTTTATTAATGGGTCTTGGAATACCAGTAGAATTACACAGTAAAATGATGAAGGAATTAAGTGGTTCAGAAAAGGTTAGAGTACTACTTGCTCAAGCACTTTTTGGTCATCCTGCTATATTATTGCTTGATGAACCTACAAATCATTTAGATATTCAATCAATAAATTGGCTTGAAGAATTTTTAATTAATTTTGATGGCACAGTAATAGTAGTATCTCATGATAGACATTTTTTAAATAGCGTTTGTACTCAAATGGCAGATTTAGATTTTGGTAAAATTCAACTATATGTAGGAAATTATGATTTTTGGTATGAATCAAGCCAGTTAGCACTTCAAATGGCTAAAGATCAAAATAAGAAAAATGAAGAAAAAATTAAAGAACTACAAACTTTTATAGCAAGATTTAGTTCTAATGCTTCTAAAGCTAAGCAGGCAACTTCCCGTAAGAAATTGTTAGATAAAATAACGCTTGAGGACATTAAGCCTTCCTCTAGAAAATATCCATTTGTAGGATTTAAGCCTGAAAGGGAAGCAGGAAACGATATTTTAATAGTAGAAGACTTAAGTTTATCTTTAGATGGAGTTAAATTATTAGATAAAGTAAACTTTAGTGTAAGCAAGGATGATAAAATAGCTTTAGTTTCTGAAAATGAAGCAGCAATAACTGCATTGTTTAAAATATTAATGGGAGAAATTGTTCCAGACAGTGGTACTTTTAGATTTGGAGTTACTATAACTAAGTCATATTTTCCTAAAGATAATTCGGAATTTTTTAATGATGTAAAATTAAGCTTGGTTGACTGGTTAAGACAATATTCAGATGAAAAAGCTGAAAGCTTTATAAGAGGGTTTTTAGGAAGAATGCTTTTCTCTGGAGATGAGGCTTTAAAGCAAGCAAATGTTTTATCAGGAGGAGAAAAGGTAAGATGCATGCTTTCAAAGATGATGTTAAGCGGCGCAAACTTTTTACTATTTGATGAGCCAACAAACCATTTAGATCTTGAATCAATAACAGCTTTAAATAATGGATTGATCGATTTTAGCGGAAATATTATATTTGCTTCTCATGATCATCAATTTGTAGAAACAGTTGCAAACAGAGTTATCGAATTAACTCCAAAAGGCATAATAGATAGAAGAATGGAATTTGATGAATACCTTGAAAATGAAGAGGTTAAGAAGCTTTCTAAGGAAATGAATAGCTAAAAAATTTCCCCAAAAGTATTAATGCAGGCAAATTGCCTGCATTTTCTAAACTCATTATTTAACCGCTAGGAACAACATGAAATTCTATATTTTTAGTAAACTTAATTAATTTCGTAACAGTGGAACCTCGAAGAAAGCTTTGTAATTTTGTTCTTCTGCTGCTACCAATAATTATTTGGGTTATATATTTCTCTGTGGCAAAGGTTGAAAGTGTTCGTGAAATGCTTTTACCTTTTAAGTTTATTACTTCTGCACCTAGTTCTTTTGCAAGTCTTAAATTACTGCTCAATAGTTCTCTGTTTTTAGCAGTTAATCTTGGTGCAAATAGGTGAGTGCAGTCCACATTTACTACATACCATTCGCATTTATATTTACCAGATATTTTTGCTCCTTTTCTAATCAGTTTTTTACTGCTAGAATTAGCACTAATACAAACCATTACTCTCTCTACGGTATGCCAACTTTCGTGTATATCGTGCTGTCTCATATATTGTGCTAAATCTTCATCTACACCTTCAGCAGTAAGCCTAAGACTAAATTCTCTAAGTGAGCACAAATTATTTTTTGTAAAAAAGTTTTTTATGCCAAGGGTAATGCATTTTCTTTGAAGAATATCATTGTTATTGTATCTTTTTATAAGTTCATCTGGAGAAACGTCCACAAGTACAACTTCAGATGCATTTTCAACTATACAATCTTTAAGCACCTCAGTAATTTTAACGCCTGTAATTTTTCTAATAGCTATATTTAGACTTTCCATATGAGCAATATTTAATGTGGTTATTACGTTAATTCCTTGTTGTAAAATTTCTTCTATATCTTCATATCGATATTTGTTTTTCGAGCCAATAAAATTTAAATGACATAAATTATCTATTATTATAGTGCTAGGTTTTTTTAATATAATAGTTTCTACGTCTACTTCTTCATATTCTCTATCATTGTAAATAATTTTTTTTGGAGCAATTATTTTTAAATTTTTTATTTGCTCTAAAGTTTCTGGGTAATTGTCCTTTTCAATAAGACCTATAGCTATATTTTGTCCACGGCTAAGCCTTCTATTTCCCTCTCTTAGCATGGAATAAGTTTTTCCTACGCCTGGAGCATAACCTAGAAATATTTTTAGATGACCTTTTGCTTCACTTTGAATTTTTTTTAACGCTTCTTCTGGTGTTGAGCGTTTGTATTTATCAATCATTTTATAAAACCTCTATAATACTTTATTATTTTTCATAAGGTATAATGTGAAATTCTACGTTTTTAGTATGCTTTATAAGCTTCGATATAGTTGACCCTCTAAAAAATGTTTCAAGTTTTGTCCTTTTACTGTGACCTAGGACAACCTGAGTAATATTTTTATCTATAATGAATTTTGTAAGCTCTTGGGAAATGCTTTTTCCTGTAAGCGTAACTACCTCTGCATCAAGCCGTTTTGCTAATCTCCTGTGCTCTTCTAACATTTTGATGTTTGTTTCTGACAGTTTTGGAGCAAATAGACTATTGCAGCAAACGTCTACTACAAACCATTTGCAATTATATTTTTTAGATATCCTTGAGCCTCGT
>JAJXYA010000233.1 GCA_021780795.1 Bacillota bacterium
TACCTGGTACTTTTCCAAATATGCTCTCAAACTTATTTTTAGTTATAACAGGTGGAAGGTTAAGTTCAACAAATAATTTTTTACATATATAGTAGGTAGGATATTCTTTAGACCTTCTTATATACTCTTCTTCATCAAAACATATATAGCCAGTTTCTTTATTGTCCAATGGTGAATTACCTTCTACAATACAGTTTGAGGGTATCGGCAAATTCATTTCAGCAAACCATTCTGCGGCCTCTTCATGACTTTTGCATTCTTTTATAACTTCCAATATGGAAGTTAAATTCCAATGTGCTTCGGATATTCCCTCCACATGATTTCCCCTCTTTGTAATATAAACAACCTTATCCCCCACGTTTAATCTTGAAGTTAAATGGCCTGCCCTACATAGACTTGATATACAACCAAAATCACCTTCTAAGTTTGGCTCTCTTCTGTTTGATGCATCTACAAATTTATGTTGATTATAACATTGAATAGCTTCTCTTCCTTGAGCTGTGGCACATAATGGGCTATATGAGTTTAAAAATATTTTCCCCATGGTATACCTCCTATTTATTATTGTCATCATTAATCAATAAATCAGCTATAATATCAAAACATTGTTCCTTAGTAAGCCTGTTCTTTAAACAGCTATTAACCAAAGTTCTAATAACATTCAAAGTGTTATTGTCATTTTCCGTAGGTATTTGAATATGCTCCTCCTGATTTGTAGTTGACTTTGCTAAATTAAACTGTTCTTCTATAAACGGTATAACTTCTTCGCCAATTTCCCACATCCTGCTGTTTTCGTGCTTATATCTTCTTCCTCTAAATTCTCCTTTGTTAGCCATACCTAATATTGTCCTGTAAATTCTTCCTTCTAATTCTCTATCCATAATAGTATACTTCTGTACAATAAACTTTGTAGCTCTTGGAACAGTTATAAACCCTTGTTCAGTAACATAATTTTTACTAATTTCAACTCACTCCTATTAAAATGATTCTATACTAAATTATATGAGAGCTTTCTCGAAAATGTTCCAATTATTTCAAACAAATTTAAAAATACTTGAAGTTGTTTGTATAACTACAAACTCTTCAAGTATTTTTCCAATCTATTTCTTTATATTTAAGACTCTCTTATTATTTCTTTCCAGTATAGCTTGTACCCTTCCGAAAGTTATTTTATTTATTAAAGGCTGATGATTACCTTCTTTAATAATGTCACTATGCTTTATAACTCCCTTATAAAATTCATTTTTCAAAATATCAGCTATAGACTGCTTACTGAAACTCTTCTCTCTGGATGTCTTCATTCCTTCTGCATCTAAAAAATCCTTTACCTTATTAATACTTCCTAATTCCAGATACTTCTTAAATATTGCTTCTATTATATATGCTCTTTCTTCATCAACTACGATTTGAGCTTTGTCATTCCACCTATATCCTAACGGAGCATTTCCACATGCTTTGAGTCCACCTTTAGCTTTAGTTCTTCTACCTTTGCTTAATTTTAAGGCTATGCTCATTCTTTCATATTGGTCGAGAAGTTCCATCATCCCATTAATTAAAAAATCATTTGGGTCTTTGTTATAGATACTGTAGCTTGGTTGCTCTATACTTAGTATATCAGCACCATACTTTTTTAACTCTCTATGTACCAGAACCTTAACCGTATCACTTCTCCATAATCTTGAAGTATTTAAAACTACAACTTTATTTATTCCATTGAAGGAAGAAAGCAAATCGGTCAGTCCTCCTCTATTTGCAACAGTTCCACTTATTCCTTCATCCTTAAAAATCTTAAGAAGCACTAAATTGTTTTTCTTACAATAATCTATAATTGCATTTTCCTGTGTCTTTAGTCCCCACCCCTTTTCTAATTGTGTCGATGTACTCACACGAATATATCCGTTTACTTTCATTTCATAATCCCCCTATACTTTTTATTAGTCAGATATTATGAATAATAGTTGACTATATTCCTCTTAAGACTACATATATCAGCGTTTTTAGGTGTTTTAACCTCTTGATAAATGCTGTACCTATTAAAGCATTTGTATCTTCATTGAAAAATGCCTATAAAAATTCAAAGCTACCATAATAAAATAGGCTATACTCCTTGGAAATGAAATTAATAAAAACTGTTTACTGAATCATGCTTTGTTAAAATTTAATAGTGTTAACTTTTCAACTGTATTAACTTCAAAAAGTAGTAAAGAGCAGTAGCTTTTGCTACCACTCTTTCTTAACTTATTTTTTTACTTTTTAATTTATATTCTCCATTTCTGAAGCCAAGATTTCACATTTTGAATTCACATCAAAATCATGTCCACATAATTTGCAATGCATATGTGACCATATATTTACTCCATAATAATGTTTTTTTAAATTTACAATTTTACCATTAGGGTTTACATCTCCAAATCGCTCATAAGCTTCTGGTTCTTCTGTATCATTATACTCCAGTATTTCATCTCCAGCCTTAAAATATTTTGTATCTTCATCAATAATATATTTTTTACCTTTTTTAATACTTTCTTTAATTATTGGCATAGAATCTTCATAATCATCTTCATGAAAACAACCAGCAGATTTGCAATTAGGACATATGACTTCTGTTTCTACTTCTATTTCCTGCTCTTTAAGTTCTTCCCCACATTCACAGCATGGAAGCATTACTCTCGCTACAACATTAACACTTTCTCCATACCAATCTACAGATTGCACTTCTCCATCCATTTCACCAAAACTAACAAATTTATTACATTTTGGACACCTTGCCATACTATTCTCACCCCTTAAAAAATTCTTTTGTTGAACAACCATAATAATTTCTAATTGCTTTTATATTATATCATGAATATTTTACTAATTTATACATACAAATACCTTTTTTTCAAACAAAATGCTTTTCATATTTGCTCTAACCAATTTTATGAAAGAATAGATTTATTTTTTGATTCTAAAAAACTTGCAATTTTTCTTATCAATGTCTTATCAATATTCACAAAATATCTTATTTCCCTGTCATCATCTGGTACTTCTGTCTGGAAATAGAAAATATCTTTAACAATCAAGTTTGTAACTTTATCATGTATTTTCCTAACTCCTTCAATTTTGTTATCATACCTAAAAGTATTTTTAGTAACCCAATCATTTACTTCTAAATTCATTCCATATCTGTCGCATACTGCTTTAACCTGTTTCTTACATTGTTCAATATCTTTGCCTTCAATTTTCAATTCATCTGCAATTTTCTTTGCAATTGTCAT
>JAJXYA010000047.1 GCA_021780795.1 Bacillota bacterium
TTTTCTGCAAAGAATATAAACTTTTTACCACTGTCTATGATTTGAATAGGAGCATGGTTTCCATTTAAATCTTGAAGACCTTTAACTTCTATTCCTTCTGGCATGTCAACCGTAACAATGTCATCTCTGTCATAGGATAAAGTATTAAAAACTATAACAGATTGCTTATTTAAACTAATCTTTGAGGTTATTTTCTTCAAGGAATTTTTTACTAACTCTTCTCCACTCTTTATTACCTCTTCGTACTGCTCATGAGATTCATCATAAACCTCCTTTATAGAAGAACCTGGTATAATGTCATGGAACTGATTTAAGAGAATAGTCTTCCAGCCCTTTTTCAATTGTTCTTCTGGATAAGCTTCACCCAAAAGCATATTTAAGGTTCCAAGCATTTCTGCATCTTGATATAAGATTTCACTTTTTCTGTTATATCTCTTATTTTTAGACATTGAGGTATAAGTGCCCCTGTGATATTCAAGATACAACTCACCAACCCAGGTTGAAAGGTCTTTACTCCTTATTCCCTTTTCATATAATCTATCAAAGAATTCTGTTTCAAAGCCTAGCTCAACTCTAGGACATCCTTCAATTCCATAGCTTAACCTCTTAGCATGCTCAAGCATTTCCTTTGTTGGCCCACCACCACCATCTCCATACCCAAAGAGCATTAAGGTTTCCTCTGATATATCTTTGTTTTGATATCGCTTCCAGGTTCCCATAACTTGATTTGCATTCATTATACCTGTATAGGTTGTCTTATTTCTTGATTCACTGAAGGTTACAGCTCCCACTTGTTTTTTGTAATCGCTAGTTGTAACTAAATGAGTAAACACTTCACTACCATCTATTCCTCGCCACTTAAAGGTATCATTTGGTATAACATTGAACTGATTCCAATCAAGCTTAGTGGTCATAAAATATTTAATTCCACTTTTATTTAGTATTTGAGGTAGAGCAGCACTGTAGCCAAATACGTCTGGAAGCCAAAGGGACTTACTCTCTATTCCAAACTCCTCTTTGAAAAACTTGTTACCAAACATAATCTGTCTTATAAGTGACTCCCCAGAAGGTATATTGCAATCCGCCTCTAGCCACATTGCTCCGTCAACTTCCCAAGCTTTTTCTTTAATTTTCCTCTTAATTTCTTCATAAAGTTCAGGTTCATTTTCTTTTATATACTCATAAAGCTGCGGTTGGCTAGACATAAACTTATATTCAGGATACTGTTTCATAAGATTTATTACTGTAGAAAAACTTCTAACAACTTTTTCCTTCGTCTGACTAATTGTCCACAGCCAGGCAATATCTATATGTGTATGCCCTATTGCAGTTACTACAGGACTATTATTATTAACCTTAGAATAAAATTCTCCTCGCAAATAATGATCTGCAGTTTCTATAGATTTATAAAAATCCTGAGAGTATATTCTCCTAAGGTCAATCATATCAATAGCTTTTCCTAGCTTAACTAAAATACGTACCCTATTGTCATCATTTTTTTCTAGTAATTTTGCTACATCTAAAGGGACTTTAATATTATAGTAAAGCTCTTCAATTTTCTTATCTAAAACACATAACTCCGTTGTTATAGCAACTTTACTATCAATAAGACCACTGTATCCGAGGAAGGCAATAGAATATTCTTTATGAGCTTCCGCACCTTCTGAAATAATAACTTCACGATGATTTACGTCAAGTCCTTGAATTAACTTTCCATCAATATAAAATAAAAATTGAGGATTTGTTGCATCCCACTGTCCTTCTCTTCCTGTGGTGATCCTAAAAACTACATTCTTGCCCTTAAATCTTTCAGGTATTTTAAAAGTTGTCCTAAACCACTGATGTTTGTCATAGCCTCCCCACAAGCTACCAGTTAAATACTCACCCCAGTTTTCATCCCTTAACTCTTGAATATTTCCACCTACAAAACTTCCTTCACAAACCTTATATCTTGTAATTGGCTCAAAATCTGAATAAATTGCCTTATCCAGATCTTTTACTATTCTCTCAATCCTTTCTATTTCAAATGCCATAAAATAATCCCCCCTTTTTTAATTAATTCTTGTAATATATGTAGTAAATTTATTAAAGTTCTATGGAATGTTTTATTGAATCTTATATAAATTTTACATTTTATAAATATTAGCGTCAATTATAAATTCATGTTTTTTATTATAAAAAAAGTACGAATATAAATATTTCGTACTTTCTTCATGCTTATTCCTCTATATACGTAATGTTACCATCAAAAATATAATTAAAAGAAGTTTTTGAACCTTCTAGAACTAACATCATTTTTTCTATTACAACTTGTTCTTCCTTATTAGTCGTTATGGAAAGTTTACCCTCTTCATTAATTTCAGATTTTAACCCAAATTCATATATAAAATTATTTATGATTCTAATCCACTCAGAAATGTCACTTGAGCCCATGCTTTCCTTCTTAACGAAATCTTTTAAGGTTTTATCTAATTGTTTTTTTGAATACTTCAATATATATGCCATTTTTTTTGCCTCCTATGTTTATCACTAATAAAGTATACCACAAAAATTGAACCTACATCTAAATTTAACTAACTTTTAATGCTTCTTCTAATGTAATATATATTGTAACTTATATTGCATATAATTTGATATATTTCTGACCCATACTAATTGTCTGGAATTTTAAAATTATCTAAATATTCACATGACTATCTTCCCTATTATGAATATTTTACCTATACAGAATGACTTTTCAGAGTATAATTGTAATAAAAAATAAAAATTGAAGGTGAAATAATATGATTTTGAATAAAAACGAGTGCCAAAAAATTGTAGATAGAGTCATAAGCATTCTGGGAAAAAATATTAATATTATTAACTCTGAAGGGATAATAATAGCTTCAGGTGATAAAAGACGTGTTAATACCTTTCATAAAGGTGCTAAATTGGCTGCTTTTGAAAAAAAAGAGGTTATTGTGGAAGACAAGGATTTAAATTCCTACGAAGGTTGTAGAAAAGGTGTAAATCTACCAATATACCATAATAATGAAGTATTAGGCGTTGTGGGTATTACAGGAGAACCTTCTGAGGTTAGAGGCTACGGCATCATAGTAAAAGAACTAGTGGAACTGATGATACAAGAGAATGAACGGACTAAAATGGAACTGTTCCAAGTTAGAGCGATAAAAAATTTTGCTCGAGAAATTATTAA
>JAJXYA010000129.1 GCA_021780795.1 Bacillota bacterium
ACTGAATTCTCCATTAATAACCTCTCCTTATTATTTATATTTGCAAAATAGATCATTACTTGCATAGCTGTTCTTCTTCTATGCGCAATATTGAACTTAAATGTTAATTGATTTTAAAATTCAAAGTGTTCTTCATTTTCTGCTATAAAAGTCTCTTTCATTTCTTTTCTATATTTCACTAATTTATTTTTAAGTTCTAAATCCTTTAGAGATAAAATTTGAACCGCCAACATTCCAGCATTATAACTGTTATTAATGCCCACTGTAGCAACAGGAATGGATTTTGGCATTTGAACAATTGAAAGTAGTGAGTCTATGCCCTCAATAGCAGCCTTAATTGGCACTCCAATCACCGGCATTACTGTATGTGAGGCAATTACGCCTGGAAGATGTGCAGCAAGACCTGCTCCTGCTATGATGCATTCTACACCGTTATTTTCCATTTCTTTTATTACTTCCATTAGTCTTTCTGGTACTCTGTGAGCTGAAAGAATATGTACTTCGTATTCTACCTCAAATTCCTTAAGCGCTATGGCTGCATTTTTCATTATGTCTTTATCTGATTTGCTTCCAAAAATAATTCCTACTTTCATTTTATTACCTCCCCATGAAATAGAGTATTCACCTGCTATAATTAGCAATAAAAAAAGATTACACCATAAAAAAGTTATTCTAATGGTGTAATCCTGAATTAAGGGCATAGTACATAACCCTTTGTATAAGGTCAATTCAAGATCCACCAATAGTGAGAAGTTAAAGGCCTCTCGTAGAAACTTCTAAGCCATATTCTTAGAAATATATTGATGAACTAATTATTAATTTATATTTTTATCTTAACACCAATTTTTTGTTAAGTCAATAACATTAACAATAATATTATTATTAATGTTCGTGTTTTCGTGAATATTTATTGTTTAAATTACTTGTTTATTTAATATCGTTCGTGTTTCTCAAATTAGATTTAGCTTTTATACATGAAATTAGTAATAGCATATTTTTTATAAATAAATTCTCCTACCTTTTAAAAACCGTTTTTGATATAATAAGTTGAATATTTTGTATCAGAGGTGATATTATGTGGAGTTTTCTTTTTTTCATGAGTATTATAGTTTTAGCTTTTTTAGTTTCTAGAAACAATTATAAAAAAAGATCCTTAACACTAATGGACAATTTACAAAGTTATGCTGAGTATTTAAAAGATGCTTACTACTCTCTTTCAATTTCTGATCAGCAAAATTTTATAAATTGCCTTGCCGAAAAGGATAAATCTTATTTTCAGCTTATAATAACTGACAAAATTAAATATAAACAAAATACTTGGTCAATTAGCGAGCATATGATAAAGCAAGAGGAACTTATGCTAGATTTGAAAAAATTAAAAAAACCAGTAAGTGTAAAATAAATACACTTACTGGTTTTTATATTTTTATTTAAAATAATTTACTCCTGCTTCAAATATTTTTTGGTCCTTTTCACCAATAATATTCTTTCCTATGTTTGCCCCCACTCTTTCAGAGTGGCCCATTTTTCCAAAAACTCTTCCATCTGGACTTGTAATGCCTTCAATAGCATGCACAGAGCCATTAGGATTAAAGTTTATATCATAACTTGGCATACCGTTAAAGTCTACGTATTGAGTGGCTACTTGCCCATTAGCAAATAATTTTTTAATCATTTCTTCACTTGCAACAAATCTACCTTCTCCGTGTGATACAGGAATGGTATGTGTATCTCCCATTTTTAAGTTATTAAGCCAAGGAGACAAGGTTGAAACTACTTTAGTTTGCACCATGCAAGATACATGTCTTCCAATTTCATTATAGGTTAGAGTAGGGCTGCTTTCATTTATCTCCCTTATTTCTCCATAAGGTACAAGACCTAATTTAATTAATGCTTGGAAGCCATTACATATACCTAGCATTAATCCATCCCTATTCTTTAATAAGCTATTTATTGCCTCTTGCACTCTAGAATTTCTAAAAGCAGTGGCTATGAATTTTCCTGAACCATCAGGCTCATCACCTGCACTAAATCCACCAGGCAGCATGACTATTTGTGACTTACTTATGCCCTCAACGATATTTTCTATAGATTCTTCTATATGTTTTGGAGACAGATTTTTAATTACTAAAGTTTCTACAATAGCCCCAGCCTTCTCAAAGGCCTTCTTGGAATCATACTCGCAATTAGTTCCTGGGAACACCGGAATAAATATTCTTGGTTTCGCTATTTTAATACAAGGTGATTTTATACTACTTACACTCTGTTTGCTTTCTTCATCACGGGATTTTATTTCTTCTTTTGCTTCTGCGTTTTTAACATTAGTTGCAAATACTTTTTCAAGTGGTGATTCAAAGGCTTTTAAAGCTTCATCTATATTTATTTCTACTCCATGTACCTCTATTACTGGACTTACCTGTGTATATCCGATTATTTTACTGTTTATACCCTCAAAGTACTCAGTTATATCAATATTTTCATCTATTTCCAAGGCAATACTACCATAATCAGCATCAAATAACGCTTCCATACTTATTTTATCAATAAACTTAAAACCTATCTTATTTCCAAAACTCATTTTACTAATAGCTTCTACAAGACCACCTTGTCTTATAGTATGCGCTGATAAAACTTTTCCACCGCCTATCATTTTATTTATAAGTTCATAATTTTTCTTAAGCTCCTCAAGATTAGGTATCCCATCTCCGCCTCTTTTAGCAGAAATTAATACTACAACACTGTTAGTTTTCTTAAATTCTGGTGAAATAACCTTATTAACATCTACTACATCTACTGCAAAAGAAACTAAGGTTGGTGGGACGTTTAATTCATTAAAGGTTCCTGACATACTATCCTTGCCACCAATTGCCGGTATTCCAAATTCTCTTTGTGCATATAAAGCTCCGAGTAGAGCTGAAAAAGGTTTTCCCCACTTATATGGGTCTTTACCTAGCCTTTCAAAATACTCTTGAAAAGTAAGTCTTATTTTTGTATAATTCCCACCAGAAGCTACAACCTTTGCAACTGATTCTATAACTGCATAGGTTGCTCCATGGAATGGACTCCAGGTGGAAAGCTTCGGATTGTACCCATAGGACATAATAGTACCAGTAGTAGTGTCTCCAACCAGCACTGGAAGTTTTGCTACCATGGCCTCACTAGGCGTACTTTGATATTTTCCTCCAAAAGGC
>JAJXYA010000177.1 GCA_021780795.1 Bacillota bacterium
TAATAGATTTAGTACCACTTCACTTCCAACCTCTTGAGCCGGGAAAATAGTTGTTTCTGTTTTTGTAATACTTTCAACATTTGATATTGGCTTATTCCCCAGGAAAAATTGATAGTATTTATAACTATCATTAAAATTACCTCTATCTATAAGAAGTTCTACTGTAGAGCCGAAATTCGCAGCTTTAACAAAAATCGTAAGTCCATCTTCTTTTTTAGTATCATTGCTAGTTTGACCCTTTTCTTCATTTTTACTACCTTTATTATCTTTATTACTTGTACTTGTTTGATTTCCTCCTGCTTGGCCTTTAACAGTTGTAAGATTACCGTCAGAATTTTTTCCATCATTCTTATTTGATTCTTCAGTTTTTGTAGTGCTTTCATTTTTGCTATTATTAACATTATTATTCTGAGCTTTGTTAAAAAAGAAAAATGAAGCTATTATTAACAGAATTACTGAGAATAAAATTAATATTTTTTTCAAATTTTTTCTATTATTCTTCATCCTTTATGCTCCTATACTATGCCTTAAAAAATACTTTACATTTATCTATGTCAAAATCCTTATTAACAATATACTCTTCTGTTATAGTAAAGTCATAAACTTTCGCTTTATGGGGATTAACATTTACATTTTCAATGTCAAATATTCCACTAGCAACTAATTCACCGCGTTCATCTTTAACTATTATTGGCAGCTTTTCTAATGTTATAGCTTTATTATACCCATTACGAATTATGAAAACTATAGAAATAGAATTATCCATACACTTTAAAGTTTTGAACAACTCAATATTAACATCTCCTGCTTTTATTAAAGGCAATTCATCTAAAAATTTTATAAAGCCGCTTTTCAATTCATGGTCAATATCTTCAGCCATCTCCTCAAATTCAACCTTTATGGTGTTTATAGTACTAAGTGACTCTTCAAATTGTATTTTCCAATCATCCTTTAAAATTGTATCAACAAATACGCTTGCCTTATCAAAATAAACTTTATATGGTCTTGCAGAAAAAGGAGGTAACAACCCAAAATCCTTCATATCCATAGTTTGCTTTGCAAGTAAGTCCCCCTTATTATTAACAATTTCCAATGGAACTTTGTCAAAATTAATCTGGCTTGACATTCCATTTCTTAAATAAACGCTAACCTCAATTTTATCTCCTATGTCAAAGGTGTATATACCATTAATAGATACTTGTCCATCCTCTAATGGTGGAAGCTCAGCTAGTTCTTCTCTCAAAAATTCCTTTTGGAAATCTGACATTACCCCTCTATCATATTCATTAAGATGCAGTTCTATATTTGCCGCCTCTTTTTCTGATACTTTTACATCATCATTGCTTATCATACTAAATTCCTCCTAATAGGTTCACATCCTAATATTTGTTCTTACAAATTACAGTTAATTATATCATATAATTCTTAAACAAATAATAAGCTTTCATTTTATTTGTCTAATATAAACTACGTTAAAGCTTGCAAATAGTTGCACTTTGTTTTTTTAGTAGCATTTTAGAATTCTATGGCTTCTTATTAACTATTCAAATATTAACTCAAAAATAATATTTATTTAAATTGTTGACAATTACAAAAGATTTACATAATTAGGATTTGGAATAAGCAAAAAAGAGAATCACCAATACTGACGATTCTCTTTTCCCTTTATTTCTTATCCTACATAGGAAAAGTTATTGTTCCTCTTTCAAGATACTAATAAACATCAACTACCTTACCATCCACTCCTATTATTAATTTAATGGACTGACCAGTATAACTATTACTAAGTTTTGTCTTATCAAGATACTGACTTAATTCGTAGGTTTCACCATTAACTTTTATACTGCTCGGATTAATTTTACTTGGTGCAAAAGAATCAATAAATCCATACACAATTTTATTGTTAACATAAATGTAACAACTTTTATCCCATATGTCTGAAACAAAATAAACTACATCATAGCTAACAATATTAAATGGATTCATAGTATACATTTCATCTCTATAGACATAAGAATATTTACTGTTTTGTATTTCATTCCAAAATTCAGTATCACCTCTCATAAAAACCTTAGGCACACTGAAGTAAGGATCTACAATTACAACATATTCATATTCTTCATTACTATTACCCTTAGATAGAATTATAGAAGAAAATGCATTAATTGCAGCAACTGCTGTATTATAATTAACGTTTTTTCCATGATAATAATATACTGTAGACTTAGGTAACTTCATACTATTAACTTCATTATTATTATTTTTCCATTTCATTTCTAACCCTGTTTTCTCCGTTATCACATAATTTTCTGTAGAATTCTCTTTGTTATTTATTTTTGTAATGAGCCTATCATTAACATATAATTCATACTTTGAACCTACTTCTAAAGAACCAAGATCATTCATATAGGTAAGAGTTCCTTTATCCGTAAGAATTTCATTATCTGCTAGATTATCTGAAGTCTTAGAATTCCCTAGTATTATATATTCTCCTATACTTCCTGCCTTATGATCTATGTTTTTTATATCTACTACCTTGCCATCATATCCTAGTATTATGGCTACTAACTCGCCCGCTGTGAAAGATGAAAGCTTTGCTATGTCCATATCATTGCTATAATTATAGCTCGTCTTGTCTATTTGAATTCCATTTGAACTGTATGCGTTAGCAAGAAAAGCTGTAATATTTCCCTCTATATAATTTTCAACAACAAGTACATACTTATTGTTACCATTTATATCTGTAACACTATAGACTACATCCATATCATTAATCTGACCTTTTGTTATAGTCTTACCGTTTTTTATTATCTTAGTATCTGCATCAAAAGTTATATCTCCAAGTTTATCTGACAGTGGATTAAAATCTGAAGCAAGCTGTGGTTTACTATATATAGGATCTGTAATTACAGCATAATTTCCTGCCGTGTTAGTGCTACTGTCAAATATTATTGACATATTAGTTAATAAAAGGCTACTTACACTTTTATAATCTTTCTTTTCACCATGATAATAATAACTAATACTAGCTGGAAGCGTCATATTTTTTTCTTTTCCAGCTTCCTCATAATAAATAATACTACCTACCATACTATTTACAGTAATAGTTTCTGTCTCTTTAACCTTACCATAAACTTTTGTAATTTCTCCATCCTCTATTTTCAGCCTATAGGTTGTTCCAACTTGAAGCTTTGAAGTATTATCTGCAATATGCAGAACACCTTTATCTGTTAATACTTCGTCACTTGCTAAATTACTGTAGGATTCTGAATTGTCCTCAATAATACAATCCGAATATAAATTTATTGAATCAGAAAACATTACTTGACTAGCATTATTAGTACCGCTTGTTCCACCGCTTTTTACATTAGTATTGAGGAGCCTGTCAAACATTACTGCTGCATTCCTAATGGTAACCTTATCATTTTTCTTAAGTCCTAAATTATCGGTGATTTTCAAACTTGAAGCCTTACTTAGATAGTTTGATGGCCAAGTTCCTTTTAAATCACTATCTGCATAACCTAGTAACTTTACAAGGGCAGTACAAATTTCTGAATAAGTTATTGAAGCTTCTGGGTGAAACTTTCCATCTGCCATGCCGCTGATTAATTGCTTATTCAACAGTATATTTACATAACCACTTAGGGCACTATAGGAAGCAACATCTGGAAATACAGTAGAACCCTCAACAGCTGATGCTACATCTATTAAATTGTCTGCAATTACTACAGCTTTAGCAAATTCACCTCTTGTCATAACTTTAGTAACATTACTTACTGAACTATCTAAAATTCCAAGTTGCTTCATCCTTAAAACCGCAGCGGAATAGTCAAAAGCATCTGTTGCAAAAGTAAAAGATGAATTTATTATACTCATAAACAATGTCATTATTAAAAAAATGCTCAGTGTAGATTTTCGAAATTTCATTTTAAACCCTCCTTTTTTTCAATTAAGAAATTATAAAATTTTGTAATTTCTTTCCTTTAATACGATGCAGAAAGTGTATATTACGTAAAATGCAATTGAGCAAGCGTTAGCAATTGTAGTAATATATACTTTCTAATTTATTCATACATTAAAGCATCTATTGGATTTAAATTTGCTGCCTTTCTTGCTGGATAGATTCCAAAAATAACCCCAACCATCAATGAAAAACTAAAAGAAAGCAAAATCCATTTTAAGGAGTAGGATTCAGGAACTAACTTAAGTCCTCCTATAATAAATTTAATTATAGCTAGTCCTAATAATATCCCAATTATACCTCCCATACCTGTAACCACAAGAGCCTCTATAACAAATTGAATCATTATATTTCTTTTCTTGGCTCCTATAGCTTTTCTTATTCCAATTTCCCTAGTTCTCTCCGTCACTGAAACCAGCATTATATTCATAATTCCTATTCCACCAACGATAAGAGAGATAGTTGCTATGCCTCCTAAAATCAACATCATTGTACCTGTCACTGTACTAAGGGTTGAAAGCATCTGAGCTGCACTCATTACACTGTAAGCATTCTCATCTTTATATTTACTATAGAGAAAATCCTTCAGCTTAGTTACAGCTTGATCAACTACTGTCTCGTTAGTTGTTAGAACAGAAAAATTACTTATTCTTGCTTGATTAGTAAGTTTAGTGGCAACAGTTACGGGTATAATAATCTTGTCGTCATCCCCGCTATCTTGTCCATTATCTATTTGTTCTAAAACACCAACTATTTTAAATACCTGTCCGTTAACTTTTATTGTCTTTCCTAATGGATTTTCTCCTTTAAATAAATCATTAACTACTGCAGTGCCCACTAGTGCAGTCTTTAAATTATAATCAATGTCTAGTTGTAATATAAATCTTCCGCTGGATATATGCCTGCTTATTATCTGTTCATACTCAGGGCTTGTTCCAATTATTGAAGTATCTCTTGTTTTACTACCATTTTTTGCTGTAACACTGCTAGTAACAGTTGGCGCCACAGCTGATATTAAATCAGAATTTTCTTTTTGAAAAGCAGAAAGCTCACCATAAGTAACATTTCTATTACTGCCCCGGCCTTTTATAGAAATATTTATAAGATTGGTTCCAAGGCTTTGTATTGAACTTGTAATATTCTTTGTACTACCTTCAGCAAAAGCTACTGCAGCAATCACTGCGGCAACACCTATTATAACTCCAAGCATTGTAAGAAATGATCTTCCCTTATTACTTAATATACTTTTTATTGCCATCCTATAAGCTTGAAGTAATTTCACTGTGCCACCTCCCTGCCTGCTAGTATTTTACTGCCTTGAGGCCTTACCACTCTCTTTACTTGCTGGTCAACCTCTCTGTCCTCTACAATCTCACCGTCTTGAAGTCTTACCAACCTCTTTGCCTGCTGGGCAAGGGTATTATCGTGAGTAATCAAAATTATTGTATTCCCTTTAGAGTGTAGCTCTTTTAAAATATTAATTACTTCTATTCCTGTTTTACTGTCTAAAGCTCCTGTAGGCTCATCCGCAAGTATTACAGGGGGATCCGTTACCAAGGCTCTTGCAATTGCTACCCTTTGCTGTTGTCCTCCAGAAAGTTCATAAGGCCTATGATGCATTCTGTCTTCTAGTCCCACACTTCTTAAAGCTTTAATGGCTCTTTCTCTAACTTCTTTTGCATGAATTCCTTGATAAACAAGTGGAAGTTCAACATTTTCTAAAGAGGATAGCCTCTGAAGGAGATTAAATTTTTGAAAGATGAAACCAATTTTCCTATTTCTAATCTCTGCCAACTCATCATCCTTAAGTTTACTAACTTCCTTTTCATCTAGCATATATTTTCCTGAAGTTGGTACATCAAGACAGCCAAGCATATTCATAAGTGTGGATTTACCTGAGCCTGATTGACCTACTATGGAAACAAACTCATGAGCTCTTATATGTAGATTTATGCCATTGAGTGCAGTAACTTTATTATCCCCCATGGCATATATCTTGTACATATCGGATATCCTAATCATTAATTCTTACCTCCTGATGAGTTACGACTTTGTGTTCCCCCTTGTGCTCCTCCTTGGTTTCCTCCTTGATATCCTCCTTGTGCTCCACTCATTCTAGCCGCTCCACCAAATCCTCCAAATCCTCCCTGTGTGTTCGTAGACTGCGTAGTAGATGATGTTTGAATCTGTGGCAATATCACTGTATCTCCTTCACTTAATCCACTTTTTATTTCTATATAACTGTCATTATAGGCTCCCACTTCAACCACTTTAAGAGTTGAATTTGCATAATAATTATTATTTGTTTTTGAGAAGGAATTGTTTCTCGCTAAGCTTCCCGCTGATGATCTATTAGAATTATTAGCATTTCCAGTACTTCTATTACTATTTTTAAAGTTTCCTGTACTATTTCCACCTACACCACTATTATTATTTGAATCTGTGCCTTGCCCGAAACCACCATTTGGAGGAGTTCGCATGCCTTGGGTTTGTGCACCGGAACCATTAGACTTTACATAAACAAAGCTTTTATCACCACGTTTTTGTATTGTTTCTATAGGCACATATAATACATCTGTTACATTGCTTACTAAAATTTCTCCATTTGCATTCATTCCACTTTTAACTTTTTCATAATTGTCAGTTATCTTAATGGTAACCGTATATGTGGTAACACCATTTTGCGAGGTTCCTTCCATGGCAATTTTACTAACTTCGCCATTAATTGGTGTGATAGAAGTTTCAGTAAAGGCATCAAATGTTGTAGAAACCTTTTGCCCTACTTTCATTTTAGATATGTCCAGTTCATCAATGGATACGTCAAAGGCAAGCTGACTTGTATCTGCAATTTTCGCAATTACACTGCCCGCTTTAAGGCTATCCTCTAAATTTATATCCTGTGCAATTATAGTTCCATCAAAAGGAGCATAAATTTTATAGTATTCAAGCTTTTCGTTAGCAGCATCTACCTGCTTTTGTGCACTTTCAATGTTCAGGGAAGCAGTTTTTGAAGATTTTTCAACTTCATCACTCTGAATCCTTACAATTGTCTCTCCCGATTTAACCTGTTGATTTTCTCTTACTGAAACATACTGAGCTGTACCTGCTACCTTACTTTTAACAGTCGTTTTATTAATAAAACTTAATTGACCCCCAGTTATGCTGGAAACTATGCCCTTAGTTGTACTAACGTCTGCACTTACCTCCATATTTTCAGTTAAGGACCCTGGATTACTTACTCCAATTTCAACATTATAAAGAAGAGCTCCCGAAGCTGAAGCTGTTGGCTGGCTGCTAGCATATGTAACAGTTCCCTTTACAACCTGCATCAATGAAGTTACATTCACATCAACTGAGTTACCTACTTTAATTAGTTTAATATCAGCAGCATTAAAAGGTAACGTAACCTTTAGCTTTGATGTATCTGTTATGGTTAAAATTGTATCACCTTTATTTATTTCATCTCCAGTATTTACAGATATACCTGTTACTTGACCAGTAAAAGGTGCCTTTATTGTAAGATTACTTTCATCTTTATAGGTTGAGTCATTTGATAATTCAGTTTTAGCATAATTATTTTCAGCATCTACTACCTTTTGTTGTTGATCATTATCATCTAGCTCCGCTATAAGATCACCAGCCTTAACCTTGTCTCCAGTCTTAAAATAGAGCTTTTTAACTATTCCGTCTACTTTTGAAACAGTTTCCTGACTCTTAACAAAATAAATAGCCCCAGAACCATTTACTGTTACTTTAATATCACCCTTTTGTACATTAGCTGTTCTTTGAACTACTTGTGAAGTTGTTATAAGTTTACTTTGAACAAAACTGGACTTGTAAACAGCTAGTCCAATAATCACTAACAAAAGCAATGTTACTACAATTTTTATGGGTTTTTTAGAGAGAAAAGCTTTGAAATTAAACTTTTTTATATCTGATACAATTTCCAAAATTTATCACCTTCCACTTCTTATTTTTTATATAGGCATTAGATCATTATCTGCCATGCAAAATGTGGTTAATTTATTAGATATTTTTGCATACGATAAATTAATGCAGATCTTGTAATTCCCAAAAGCCCAGCTGCCTTACTTTGGTTATAGCCACTCATATTTAAGGCTTTTAAAATCAGCTCTCGTTCTACATTTTCAAGATTTATTCCCTCTTCGGGAAAATATATAATAGGTTCTTTTGACTTTTTCTTTTGACCTAAAATTTCCATAGGAAGCTCAGCTGCTTTAATATATGGTTCCTTGCTCAATATAACGATTCTTTCTACAACATTCTCAAGTTCCCTTATATTCCCTGGCCAATGATAATTTTTAAGGAGTTTCATGGCCTCAGGAGTAATTCCTTTTATCTTTTTATAAATATCATATTTTTTAATAAACAAATCTAAAATATCACTTATGTCTTCTTTTCTACCCCTTAGAGGTGGAATCTCAATAGGAACAACATTTAACTTATAGTAAAAATCTTCTCTAAAAGTGCCATTTGCTATACCCTCTGTTAGATTTTTATTTGTTGACGCAATAACCCTCACATCAGTTTTTAAATTTCCCATCCCATAGGATCTTTTAATTTCCATTTCTTCAAGTGCTCTTAAAAACTTCACCTGCATATTGGGGCTCATCTCTCCAACATTATCAAGAAATATGGTGCCTTTACTAGCTAGTTCTAATTTACCAAGTTTTCTATCATCATTATCGCCATATTTACCCCTATCGTAACCAAAAACCTCCTCTTCTGCTAAATTGTCTGTTAGGGTTCCGCAATTAAATACTATAAAAGGTTCCTTTGACCTTTCACTTAGCTGATGTATTTTTCTTGCCACTAATTCCTTTCCAGTTCCACCTTCTCCTGTTATTAACACTGTGGCTGCAGTGTTTGCTATTTGGTTTATAGCTTTATAAATCGAGTTAAGTTTTTCATTTTTACTTATAAATTCTTCATTTCTTACCCTCTTAGCTTCTTCGCCTCGTAAATAATTAACCTCGCCTTTAAGCCTCCCCATCTCCATAGCCTTTTCTGCCTGAAGCATTAGCTCGTCTATATCAAATGGTTTTGTTATATAGTCATAAGCTCCCTTTTTCATGCTCTCAATAGCTGTATCTATACTACCATGGGCTGTTATTATTATAACTGCTATATCTCTCTGTATTTTTTTCAACTCTTCAAGGACAGCCATCCCATCCATGTCTTTAAGCCTTAAATCTAAGAAAACTACGTCAAAGTTTTGCTTATGCACTGCATCTATTCCTTCACTGCCGTCTAAAGATACATAAACCTCATTATCGGTTTTTTCAAAAGCCTTTTGTATAATCCAACCTATATATTCTTCATCATCAATTACTAAAATCTTACCCAAGATTCTCGCCTCCATCCGTGCAGCATGGTAATTTTATAATAAACTTAGTCCCCTCATCTTTTTTGCTGCTAACTTCGATATTTCCTCCATGTAATTCAATTATCCCGTTACTTATTGAAAGCCCAAGGCCTGTACCATTTGTCTTCGTAGTATAATAAGGATTGAATATATTTTTCATATGGGTCTCATCCATTCCTGTACCAGTATCTTCAAAGGTGCTAACTATAAATCCCTTCTCCTCTCTAGTTCTTATAGTCAGAGTACCTCCCTTCTCCATCGCTTCACAGGCATTGATTATTATATTAACAAATACTTGCTTTATCTTATCACAGTCTATATTAACCATTGCTATTCCCTCTTCTAATTCGTTTTTAAGGATAACATGGTTCTCTTGAATATACTTATTAGTAAAAGAAAGGACACTTCTAATAAGTACATTTATATCCATGTTCATAAGCATCTGCTTTGAAGGTCTAGCGTAGTCTAACAATTCTTGTATCACCTTACTCTCTCTATCTGATTGCTCTTTAACTATTCTTATATACTCAGTTAGTCTATGATCGTTTTTAAAATCTCTTTCCATGAGTTGAACAGTGCCTCTTATAATGCCTAGTGGATTTCTTATCTCATGGGCTACCCCTGAGATCATGTGCCCTAGTGAAGCTAACTTTTCAGCCCTCGCTAATTCTTCTTCAAGTCTTTCTTTCCTTTGTAATGTTTCAGCCATGCTGTTAATAGATTCAACAACATTTCCTATATCACCACCCATATCCTCTATCCTAATTGAAAGATCACTTGACATGGCTTCAAGACCAGCCTTTATTTTTTTAATATTATTATTAAGATTTTTAATGATAGCTATAAGCAAAAGAAGACTTATAAATAATCCTAAAGTAACTATAAGGAATAATGAGATTACTATCTTTCTATTAGTATTAAGTTCCGGTGGAAGAAAGGCTTCACTCCAGGTTACAGCAATCGCTTTTTCATTTAGAGTTATGGGATGAAAATATCTTTGAATCTCTCTTCCGTCCATTTCTATGTAATCTACCCTGTCAGCTTTTGTTTCTATGACATTTTTTAAACTTACATCAATCCCTTTTTCAATATCATCATAATTTATTTCTTCTGCTTTTCTATGAATTCTTCTATCTACAAGTTTTCCATAGGTATAGCGATTTTTATTAGTAGGCAAATATATACCTATTCTTGTATCACGTGCAATTCTTGAAAGGGGTTCAAGGTTTGATGAAATAAGACTCTCTGCACTGCCTTTATTGTTAAAATGAGAAATCTGTTTCTTATCAATGGTCTCATCGATATACACTAAAAGATTTTTTGATTTAGCTTCCTGCATTGCTCTAACAGCATCACTCATTTTTGATGGCACTAATATATTCCATACCAAAACTGCAGCTGGCACACTCAAAGCCAAACACAATACTAATATTATCTGAAACTTTAATCCTTTATTTAAAATCCATTTCAGCATAAATTCCTCCATAATATTTTTATATTTGTAACCTTATTTATAATGATATTTTATATTTTTTGTAATATATTCATTAAGTAACACATTCTTCTAATAATGATAATTATACAATAAAAAAATGTATGAAAGCAAACAACGAGTGTCTGTTTTCATACATTTTATATGTAAATCTTAAATTCTAATAAGCATTTTTATTTACAAATCCCCTAAATAGAGTAAACCATATTATCTTAATATCAAGACCTAAGCTCCAATTTTCAATATAATATATATCACAATCTATTCTCTTTTTTATAGAAGTATCTCCTCTTAACCCATTAACCTGAGCCCATCCTGTCATACCAGGTCTAACTTGATGCTTAACCATATATTTTGGTATTTCTTCTTTGAACTTGTCCACAAAATATGGTCGCTCTGGTCTTGGCCCTATAAGACTCATATCTCCTTTAAGGACATTAAAAAGCTGTGGAAGTTCATCTATACTTGTCTTTCTTATGAAGTTTCCAAACTTAGTTTTCCTAGGATCATCTTTAGTCGTCCATTCAATCTTTTCATCTTCATCCCTTTGGATATGCATTGACCTAAATTTATACATAGTAAAGTTTTTTCTATTACACCCTACTCTATCTTGATTAAATATAATATAACCAGGAGAAGTTATTTTAATAATTATAGCTGTTGTTAACATTATTGGTGAAAAAAATACTATGCAAATTAAGGAAACTAAAATATCAAATAATCTCTTCACAATTTTGTTTAGAAGATTATCTAAAGGTATGTATCTTATATTAATTATTGGTATTCCTTCTACTTCTTCAACATAAGGTTTAGCAGGTATATATTTATAATAATCCGGTATTATTTGAGTTCTTATACCGTGTTTTTCACATATACCGATTATATTTCCTATTTTATCATATTCCTTAATACTTAAAGTTATAAATACCTCATCTAAAGTAAATTCATTTAGAATTTTTTCTAAATCATCTATTTTGCCAATAAAATTCTCATTACTTAATTTTAAGTTGTTATCAGTTTGTATGCTTATTGTTGCCGCAGCTTGTTGCTCTGTTTCATTTAATGTATTTTGTAATTCTTCAACATTAAAGTTGTAATTTTGTGGCAAATCAAAATTTTCGTCCAAAACCCCTATAATATTGTAGCCCCAATGTTTATTATTATGTACCTTTTCAAAAAAGTTCTTTGCACCATCACTATATCCTACAAGAATAATGTGCTTAAGATTCTTTCCACTTTTCCTTAGTATTCTGAGAGTATTCTTAATAAAAAATCTTACTATAGCAGTAAGTGAAATATTGAATACCGCAAACAAAAATAAAAAATATCTTGAATAATTTATTTCCTTAAGTAAATATAGAATTAAAGTAAATATAAGTAACCCAATAATATTAGCTTTTATTATATTAATAATTTCATCATATATTCCTTTAGTTCTACGTGGAGTATAAAGTTTAAATGAATGATATATTAATATATAAAGTGGTATTAATATAATTGATGGTTTTAAATAAGCCTGCAAGGTTAAATAATCTGCATCCATATGAATCCATCCGCTTTTAAATCTAATAACCCATGCTACAATTAGTGCAACAGGAATACAAATCATATCTAAGATTACAGCCATCTGATTTAGAAATTTCTGATTTTCTTTTATCATAAAATCAACCTCTTCTTTTTAGAAAATTAAATAATAATGCTACACTTAGTCTAAATGCTATTCCTATATATACTATTAAAGTAATAAAAAAATTATATTTTTTATAATAATGTTTATTATAAAATAAATACATAGCTCTATGAAATTCATATATAGTTTTAACTCTCTTCTTTTTACTTGAGGCTCCTTTGTAGTGAATAATTGTAGCTTCTGGATAATAAATAATTTTATATCCAGCCTTTTTAATTCTATAGCACCAATCTATATCTTCACCATACATAAAAAAGTCTTCATCTAAAAGTCCAATCTCTTCTATAGCTTCTCTTCTCACCATCATGAAAGCTCCAACAAGAGAATCTACTTCATTTATCTCCTGATCTGACAGGTATCCTAGGTTATATGCACCAAACTTTTGTGACTTTG
>JAJXYA010000318.1 GCA_021780795.1 Bacillota bacterium
ATGAAAAGGTTCAAATTATAAATAATGCAGTTGAAGTAGCTCATGCAGTAGGAATAGAAGAACCAAAGGTTGCACCACTATGTGCAATAGAGACAGTAAATGAAAACATGCCTGCAACACTTGATGCAGCATTACTTTCAAAAATGAGTGATAGAGGACAAATAAAAGGCTGCATAGTTGACGGACCATATGCACTTGATAATGCCTTAAGCGAGGAAGCAGCAAAACATAAAAATGTTACTGGTGCTGTTGCTGGAAAGGCTGATATTCTTTTAATGCCCAATATAGAAACAGGTAACGTAATGTACAAAACTTTGACTTACACAACTAAATCAAAAAATGGTGGAATCTTAGTAGGAACTGCTGCGCCAGTTGTATTAACTTCAAGAGCTGACAGTTATGAAACTAAAATGTATTCAATAGCATTGGCAGCATTAGCAGTAAAATAATATTTTTTTAGGAGGAAAAGTAATGGCAAAATTATTAATAATAAATCCAGGTTCAACTTCTACGAAAATAGGAGTTTATGAGAATGAGACTCAAATATTGGAAGAAACTTTAAGACACTCTTCAGAAGAAATAGGAAAGTACACTACAATTTATGATCAATTCCCTTTCAGAAAAGAAGTTATCCTAAATATTTTAAAAGAAAAAGACGTAAATATTGAAACTTTGGATGCTATAGTTGGAAGAGGAGGACTCTTAAAGCCAATAGTTAGTGGTACATACGCTGTAAATGATGCTATGTTAGAAGATTTAAAGGTTGGAGTATTAGGACAACATGCATCAAATCTTGGAGGAATAATAGCTAATGAAATTGCAAAAGAACTTAAAATCCCTTCTTTTATTGTTGATCCAGTTGTAGTAGACGAATTGGATGATGTGGCAAGAGTTTCTGGAATGCCTGAAATAGAAAGAAAAAGTATTTTTCATGCTTTAAATCAAAAAGCAGTTGCTAAAAGATATGCAAAAGAAAATGGTGTAAAATATGAAGATGTTAATCTTATAGTAACTCATATGGGCGGAGGATCTTCTGTAGGAGCACATAAAGGCGGAAAAGTTATAGATGTAAACAATGCACTTGATGGTGAAGGTCCATTTTCACCTGAAAGAAGCGGTGGAGTTCCAATAGGTGACTTGGTTAAACTTTGCTTTAGCGGAAAATACACTCACGATGAGATAAAGAAAAAAATAAATGGTAATGGTGGAACTGTAGCATATTTAAATACAAATGACTTTAGAGAAGTTGCAAAAGCCGCTGAAAATGGTGATAAAAAGGCAAAATTGATATATGATGCATTTATTTATCAAATTGCAAAAGAAATCGGTAAAAATGCAGTAGTTTTAAATGGAAAAGTAGATGCTATCATACTTACTGGTGGAATTGCTTACAATAAAACAGTTACAGACAAAATTTCTGAAAAAGTTTCGTTTATTGCACCAATTGTAGTATACCCAGGAGAAGATGAACTTTTAGCTTTAGCACAAGGAGCTTTAAGAGTTTTAAATGGAGAAGAAGAGGCTAAAATATATAAATAAGCTACCATAATACAATACGAACCAAGTTTAAATTTTGATATTTAACTTGGTTCGTAATATTTTTTTGGTATTTACAGTGTAACAATGTTATGTTACACTGAATGCAATAAGGAGTGATTTTATGCAACAGGAATTAATTTCAAAAAAAGAGCTTTTAGAAGCTACAGAAATTTCATATGGACAGCTATATAGATGGAAAAGAAAAAAATTGATTCCAGAAGATTGGTTTATAAAAAAATCATCATTCACAGGTCAAGAAACATTTTTTCCGAGGAATAAAATACTTGAGCGTATTGGAAAAATTAAAAATATGAAAGATGATGCGTCTTTGGATGATTTGGCAGCAATATTTTCACCTGAGCTTTCAGATAAAAAAATAAAGACGGAACAATTGATAGCGAATAAAATTATCGTTAGAGAAGTTTTAGATATATTTATAGATAGACATCAACAAATATTAGAATGTTCCTTTAATGAAATACTTGCTATGAATATTACTCAAAAACTTCTTATAGAAGGATATGTTTCAAAGGAAGAAGCTAAGAATATACTAAAGATTTTGGAAGAAAATTATTTGAATTTTGATGGAAAAGATTGTGAATTAATATTCATTAGAAAAATGGGTGTAGGACTATGTTTTTTGATAGTAATTCCTAATCAAATTTATTTTGATGAAGATTCTAAGGTGATTATTAAACTTAGTATAGCAAAATGTATTGAAAATTTAAAAACAAAATTGAAGGAGTTGTTTTAAAGTGGAAAAAACAAGAAGTGATGCAAAGATTTCTGGAAGTGGAGCTATTAGTGGTGGAGTTTACGACACTATCAAAATAAGTGGCTCTGGAACAATAAATAGTGATATTGACTGTATTGTACTTAAAACAAGTGGATCATCAAGGATTGAAGGAAATATTGTTTCAAAAGAAATAAAAGTTAGTGGATCATCAATTATGAAAGGTACAGTAAAAGCTGAAGAAGTAAGGATCAGTGGCTCTGCAGAAATTGAAAATGATTTGGAAGGAGATAAAATAGAAATTAGTGGTGGATCAAAGATGGGCAATGATGTTACTGCTAAATACTTAAAGGTATCTGGAGGATCAGAAATTGATGGGAGTCTATACGGAGAAGAAATAAATATTTCAGGATCTTTAAAGATAAAAAAGGATTGTGAGGTTGAAAGATTTATTGCATCAGGCACTTTTAGTATTGAAGGCTTACTAAATGCTGGTGAAATTGAAATTGTTTTGTTTGGAAAATCTAGAGCAAAAGAAGTTGGCGGAGAAAACATTACGGTAAGAATATCTGATTGGAGTAATTCTATTATATCAAAAGTGATTAAAAGTGTATTTCCAATGAGAACTGAATTATTAACTGAAGCTATTGAAGGAGACAATATTTATCTTGAAGCAACAGTAGCTAAGGTTGTAAGAGGTAATAATGTTACCATAGGAAAGGACTGTTATATAGAGAAAGTTGAGTATAGAGAGCAAATTAATATAATAGATGGTGGAATTGTTAAAGAAAAAGTTAAAATCTAAAGTAAGTTTCTTTGTGTTAAAAATAATTCCAAACATAAATATATTTATAGTGAGGAATAAATAATTACATTTATTTGAATATGTCTATCATATATGA
>JAJXYA010000002.1 GCA_021780795.1 Bacillota bacterium
ACTTCCAGTAATTCATTGTGCTTCCTTTGGGCGTGATGTAATTACTTATGACTGCGTAAATACAAATAGCACTATCAATATTGGAAAAATATTTCATATGGGTAGTGAAGAAGATGGAGAGGTAAATATTGATATAGAAAGCCTTACAATGCACACTTTTATTACAGGGGCCACAGGTTCAGGGAAATCAAATGCGATTTATCAGCTAATTGAAAAGCTTACTGAAAAGGCAGTTAAGTTTCTTGTTATAGAGCCAGCAAAAGGAGAATATAAACAAGTTTTTGGGGGAAGAGCAGATGTAATGGTTTTTGGAACTAATCCTCAAAAATCTAATGTTTTAAAGCTAAACCCCTTTCAATTTAGTAATAAAATTCACATTTTAGAGCATATTGAAAGGCTTATTGAAATTTTCAATGCAAGTTGGCCTATGTATGCAGCAATGCCAGAGGTTTTAAAAGAATCCATCGAGAAAGTATATATTGATTGTGGATGGGATATGGATGAATCAGTAAATTATTATGAGAAGCCTAAATACCCAACCTTTAAAAGCTTAATTGAGGTAATGCCAGAAGTTATTAAAAAGTCTGAATATTCAGAAGAGGTAAAAGGTAATTATATAGGAGCGCTAGTCACAAGAGTTAAATCAATGACTAATGGCATTAATGGAAATATTTTTGTAGAAGAAGAGATACCGGGTAAAATATTATTCGAGGAAAATTGTATTATAGATTTAAGTAGAGTTAACTCTCCAGAAACAAAGTCCTTAATAATGGGAATGTTAATAATGAAAATGCAAGAGTATAGGGTGGAAACTTGTGAAGGGACTAATGCAAAGCTTAAACATGTAACGATTTTAGAAGAAGCGCATAATTTGTTAAGAAAAACATCTTTAGAGCAATCACAAGAGGGCTCCAATCTGCAAGGAAAGGCGGTTGAACTTTTATCCAATTCCATCGCTGAAATGAGAACCTATGGAGAAGGATTCATTATTGTTGACCAAGCACCAGGACTTTTAGATATGTCTGCTATTAGGAATACTAATACAAAAATAATATTAAGGTTACCTGATGAAGGAGATAGGCAGCTAGTAGGAAAAGCTGCAAATTTAAATAGTGAGCAAATAACAGAACTAGCAAAATTAAAGGTTGGAGTTGCAGCTATATATCAAAATAACTGGATTCAACCTGTGCTTTGCAAAATGAATAAATTCTTAAATGAAATACCACTAAAATATGAGCCTAAAATTTCACTTAAGAATTATGAAAGAAAAATGCTTGGGATATTGATAACGTTACTCTTAAATGAAGCTGTAAGGAAAGATTTAATTAAAGGAAGTGATTTAGAACTCATAAGTTTTGTGGAAGCGAAGGCAGAAATGGGTAAGTGGAGAGAGTTTATAGTAGAGGAATTAAAAATGTATTACTCTAGAAATAACATGAGTTGTTGGCAAGATGGTAATATGGATAAAATAGCAAAATGCTTATATGAGATTCTTGATGGAGACCTTATTTTAGCCTTTGCTTTAGATTCACCAAACCTAAAACAATGGCATGAGAAGGTAACATATATTTTAAGAAATAAAATAGAATTAAACAAAAATGTCCTTTTAGAGATGAGATTAATTGAGTTTTTATTAAGGGCTAATGTGGAAAAAGGAGAAAAAAATAAAAAGCACTATTATGCTTGGCTCCAATATAAAAGAGAAAATAACATGTTTTAGTAAGGGGGATAGACATGCTTTTGGATATTATAAATAAGCTTGTAAATGAAACAAAGGAAAGTATGGAGGGGGAAAAGAAAGAATTAAATATAGATGAAGTAAAAAATTATAAACTTGAGGAAAATATAGAAATAAATGAGGCGCCAGGAGATAATGAACAGGTAGAAGAAATAGTAAATGTATTTGAAAACACTAGTGAAATAAAACCAGAAATATGGTCTACCTTAGATTTGAATGAAAGATTAAATGTATTTAATGGATTAGAAAATTCCATAGCCGCCATAGAGCATAGACCACCAGCAAATATTGAAGTAAAGCAGATGGAAGAAAATATGTACGGATATTATGATCCCGCTACTAATACAATAAATTTAAACGAAAGGGATTTTTTAGGTAATTCAAGTGAAAATTACAAAGAAAATCTAGATACTTTGCTTCATGAGGGAAGACATGCGTATCAAGATTATAATGTTGGAGTAAACGAGGTTCATCCAAATCATGAAGCAGTTGAAGAATGGAGCCAAAATTACGCCAATGGGTATGAGACAGGAAAGATTCCATTTGATTTTAATAATGTAGGGCCAAAACTTTATGAGTATCAACCTGTGGAGTATGATGCAAGAATTTTTGCTGGAAATGTAATAGAGGATCTTAAAAAGGAGTGGAATTTTTAGTGATAAATATAAGTAAAGTGGATATTGCAAAAACTCTTATAGAAGAAGGCTATAATTCAAATGAGGCAGAGATTGTTTCAGAAGAAATAGTTAAGATAGATGAAACTTTAGAGCCTTATTTTTATGAATGGTGGAATAAAAAACCATTATCAAGGATTAAAATTAATGACATAAGTGTTCAGGATTTAGAAGAAAAGTTTAAATTGAAGCCCTTAGCTACAATATTAACTTTAGATTGGTTAATAAAAGAGCCTGAAAAAGCAAAGAGTGCTTTAAAGTATGGAAAGAGATAAAGGAGAATTGGGTTCCTTTGCAAAGGCTTTCTAATATACTCAGCAAATGGACTTCAAGGTGAGTTTGTCAACAAGATAGAATTATGATAATATATAAACATATAAGGAGCTCCTTATATGTTTTTTTTGTCTATTTCAAGTTCGTAATTGCAATTCTTACGAGATTGTAAAAGAAATTTGAAAATAATTTTTAGAGAATAGAATTAACAATAACGAATGGAGGAAATGAATTTATGGTTGCTTTGCCAAATTGCCCAAAATGTAATTCAGAATATACTTACGAAAATGAAGGTCTTTTTGTTTGCCCAGAATGTGCTCATGAGTGGACTTTAGAAGCAGAAACTCAAAATAGTGGAGATAAAAAGATTGTTAAAGATGCCAATGGAAATGTCTTAAATGATGGTGATTCTGTAACAATAATTAAAGACCTTAAAGTAAAAGGAAGTTCATCAGCCTTAAAACAAGGTACAAAAATAAAAAAT
>JAJXYA010000224.1 GCA_021780795.1 Bacillota bacterium
ACCAACTATGCCTGGTGCCCCACATGAATGGTATTTTGGAAATTTCAAAGCTTTACCAAAAGAGCTTTATGGCGTTAGAATGCTTTACGGCTGCGAAGCTAATATTATAGATTACGACGGAAATCTAGATTTACCCCTACATATACAAGAAAAAATGGATATTTTAATTGCCAGTATTCATGAACCAGTAATGGAAGCTAATGACGATGCCGATAAAAACACTGCTGCCTTTCTAAAGGTAATGGATAATCCAAATGTTCATATTATAGGTCATTCCGGTAACCCTCGTTTTCCAATTCACATAGAACAATTGGTTAAAAAGGCAAAGGATAAAAACATACTTATTGAAATAAACAACAGCTCATCAATTCGTTCAAGAATGGGTAGTGAGGAAAATTGTGAAAAAATCGCCTTGCTTTGCAAAGCGTATAATCATAAAATAATTTTAAATAGTGATGCTCATACATGTTTTGACATAGGCGGCTTTAACGATGCCTTAAAAATGCTAAATAAAATAAATTTTCCTGAAGAGCTTATTATAAATGCCCATAAAGATGAATTTATTGATTACTTAAAAAGCAAGGGAAAGAACTTATAAAGATGCGACGCAAGTTGCCTCTATAAAAATCCTTAGAAAGTGTAACGCATATGGTTTCAATCTTAAATTTTTTATAGATTAACTAAGTGCGTCGCACTTTCTTTCTTTTGAGAACACCCTATCCACCTATAATAAAGCTTCTCATTGCCATACTTCCATGTTGAATATCTTCATAGATATAAGAAACTTCCTCGTCTTCCTCCTGAAGTGCTGCTACATAAAGTAGTGGCAGGTAATGCTCCTTAGTTGGGACAGCTAGGCTTGCAACTACCCCTGCATTGTTGTAATTTACAAGTCTTTCACGATTTCTTTCATCTAATGCTTGTTTTATATAACTATCAAATTTTACAGCCCACTCAAATGGCTTTCCATACATATCATAATCCATTTTCATTAGATTATGGACAATATTGCCACTACCAATAATTAATATACCTTCTTCTCTTAGGCTAGATAAGCTTTTCCCTAAATTATAGTGACCTCTTTCATCTAGTTCTACATTTAAACTCATTTCAATTACTGGAATGTTTGCTTCTGGATACATATGCTTAAGAACCGTCCATGATGCATGATCTAGTCCCCACTCAGTAGTTCCTTTAATATTTTTAAATTTATCTAAAATTAGCTGTGCATACTTTTTTGAACCTATTGAATTATATTTTATTTTATATAGTTCATCTGGAAAACCATAAAAATCATAAATAGTATTAGGTGCATCATCAATTGTGATATAAGTTTGTCTAGTTTGCCAATGAGCTGAAATTACAAGTATTGCTTTAGGTTTTTCAATCTCTTTACCAAGTTTTTTTAAGACTCTCGTATAGTCGTTTTCTAAAATAGCATTCATAGGGCTTCCATGTGCTAAAAATATTGCTGGTAGTTTTTTACTCATAAAATCATCTCCTTGTTATATTATTTTTACATACTCACTTACTGGCTTTCTGTAACCTCTAAGTCTTCTATTGTTGACATCTTCTTTGCCCAAGGTTATTAGCATAACTGGTTCTAAATTATCTTCAATATTAAAAAATTTTATAGCAGCTTTAGGATCATATCCAATCATAGGACAAGTATCCCAACCTTTTTCTTTTGCAGCTAACATGAAAAACATTGCAGACAATGATGCATTTCTAATAGCTTCATCTCTCATAAATTCTTCTCCCCTGCTTTCATATAAAGCTGTAATAGATCTGACCGTTTCGGCAAACGCCGTATTATCTAATATTCCTAATAGCTTCATTGGTTCATACATTCTTTCAGCATCTTTATATGCCATTTTATCTCCCAAAACCAGAACTGCCGCTGATGCTGTATGTACTTTATATTGTGGACATACTTTTTCTCTAAAGAGTTCTTTCATTTCTTTATCTTTTAACACAATATATCTTGCATGTTGCAAATTAAAGCAAGATGGAGCTAGGGTAACTAATTTAAAAATTTCCTCTAGTTCTTCTTTTTTTATTTCAACATTTTCCATAAAATTATTTGCTGACTTTCTTTCATTAGCTAACTGTGTAAAATTATAACCCTCCATAAAAACCTCTCCTTTAATAACTTACTTTATGTAAGTATCATACAATAAATTTGTTTGTTATGTCAAGTAATTTTCAAAAAATAGGTTTGTATATAATTAATATTTACCTTCTTTATTTTAATAAGCTTTTAAGCTATAATAATATTATATAAACAAATGGAGGTGAATCATATGGAAAATTTTAAGTTATGCCCCAAATTCGAAAAAGCCTTCAACCTTTTAGGAAAGAAATGGACTGGATTAATATTAAGAGTATTACTTGAAGGGCCAAAAAGGTTTTCTGAAATAAGAGAAATTATTCCTGAATTGAGTGATAGAATGCTTACCGAAAGGTTTAAAGAGCTTGAAAATGAAGGAATTATTAAAAGAAATGTTTATCCCGAAACTCCTGTTAGAATAGAATATGAACTTACTCAAAAAGGAACAGAACTTAAAACTGTAATGTATGATATCCATATTTGGTCATCAACATGGTTAAAATAAAAATGAGAAGCACTGAAAAAATATTACAGTGCTTCTCATTTTTTATTATTGTTTTAAAAATTTCTGTTGTCTTATATTACTTTAAACTTAAAAGCAATTCTCCTGCACTAACCTGCTGTCCTTCCTTAACATTTATTATTCCAACTATTCCTGCTTGTGCTGAAGTTACTCTTGTTTCCATCTTCATAGCCTCGATAATCATTACTGGCTGATTTTCCTTAACTTCCTCGCCTTCACTTACAAGAATTGCTAGTACATTACCAGGGATAGGTGCTCCAATTTGAGCTTTATCTTCTGGATCTGCCATAGTTTTAGCTAGTGCTTGTGGTGCTGTTTTATTATTTTTATCTTTTATTTTTATCTCTCTTCTATTTCCATCCACTTCAAATACAACAGTTCTATTACCTTCTAAATCTAGCTTACCGATTTCTAAAAGCTTCATCATAAAAGTTTTTCCGCTTGCAACTGAAATTTCAGAAGTTTCTCCTTCAGTTAATCCATGGAAGAAAATATCACTTCCCATCCTACCAAGATCGCCAAACTCAC
>JAJXYA010000445.1 GCA_021780795.1 Bacillota bacterium
TATTTTTATATTTTTTAGTACTTATACTAATTGTTGAGGATATATTATCTCTGCTTCATCCATATACTCTCCAGCTAATATCCTTATGTCTTCTGCTTTTTTCATTTCTTCATAGGAAGATATTTTGATGAAACTTTCTATTAAGCCTTTTAAAAATTCAACTGCTAAAACATGAAACTTATAAACTTCCTCTAGCATTATATCTTCTATATCCATCTCTGTAACATTTCTTCCATACTGATTTTTCTTTTCCTTAAGCTCTTTCACAAAATCAAATAATGGTACATATATAAAATTTAAATCTATATTTATAGAATTCTCTTCCTTATCTAAAAACCAATTTTCATCATATAAATCAATTCTATATTCTCCCTTATTTTCAAGGATGCTTGTCCTGAGTAATGAAATGTAAATATACTTTATGTCTCCTTTTAATTGCTTTTCTTGAAGAACTATAGCTTGCTTACATACTTCCTCGAAGGCTGATATTAAATTTTCTTCTATGGCAGCTTTATCACCTTTATACATTTCATCAACTTCAAGAAATTGGTAGGCCCATTTATCTGTAACATACTTTTCTTGAAATTCTTCTAAGAGCTTCTCTTTATCTGGATATATTATCATGATAGCTTGTACCTCCTAAGACGTTTATTTTTGTCTTCTCTTATATACTTAACTCCTACGACACTTGGTATAAGAGGCGTTATCTCTACATTTTCTTGAGATTCATTCATTATAATAATCTGTTTCAATAGTATCTCCTTCATAAATATCATGAAGAAGCTCTGAATCTTTTTCTGAAAAAAATAACAGACTGTAATGATAACTTCGAAATTTTTTTGCATAATAAAAGAGCACATATTTCTTCAATTAGAAATATATACTCTTACATTTTTACAAATACTTGACACTCTAACTTGGTTATACACTGAGATTTCTACTAATTTAATTCTTTCTTAATTTTCTGAACTTCCTCAACACTTAATCCAGTTCCCTTTGCAACCATATCAATATCTAATCCCATAATCAAAAAGTTCTTAGCATTTTTTATTGTTGCTTCTTTTATTCCCTCTTCCTTTGCACTTTTTAATCTTGTCATTTGATCATGTAGTTCTGCTTCTCTTGATTCATAAGCGGCCCTAGCCTTATCATCTTTACTTATAACCTCAAGAATATTATAGGCTTTTTTTATTTTCTCATTTTTTTCTGCTAACATCTCAAACGCCTCCTTATTTCTTGCTTGTAAAAACATCATCCATTGAACAATAGGTTCATTTTCATCTTTAGGAACGTTATCGTAAAATAGTTTGGGTAGCTCTAAATAATGAATCTCTAATACATCCGTTAACTTTTGATTAGTTTCATCCTCTGTTATGTGAAAACTTGTATGAAGTTTATTTATTTCTATGCAATTAAAATCAACTATATTTATAGTGATACATTTTTCAAGTTTATCATAGGTATCTCCTGATTTTATTTGACCATTATACATCTTACTCCAATAAAATAAAGTTCTTTCAGCCATATACTCTGTATATAAAACTTGGATTTCTATATCTATATGTTCACCGCTTTTTGTTTTAGCTCTAACATCTAATATTCCTTTTCTATCTTCTGCAAATTCCCTCAATAATTCTGTATTAATAAGTTCTATATCTTCTAATTCATCATGTGGCATTTTAAGTATCGCATTTAATAATTCTATCAATAAATCCTTATTCTTCTCATCACCAAATAATAATTTAAAAACAAAATCATTCTTTGGTGACATTATAAATCCATCATCTAAAACATCTCTTCTTACCAAATTTAATCACCACACCTTAAATATAATTTATACTTTTATTATATACCATAAGGTGCTTTTCTTAAACTAAAAACTAGTTTCTTTTTTTGAATGTAGAATTAAATCCTTTGATACAGAATCTTGTCCAGACTCAGCAATCTAGCCCTTGCTACAATTATACATATTTTTATCAATATTTTTCATTATTTCCACAAAACTTTTAGTTAATAATAAATAATCCTCTAAAAACAGATAGACTTCCCCCTACCCCAACATTGTTCCTTACTTATTCTGTTTTTTTATCCTTTAAGTACTATTAAAAACCAATTTGGATTTATACTTCATTATATATAGTCCCTTTAGTAAAAGTCTTACAATTTCTCTCTGCGTTGAAAAGTGTTTTCTCAGTCGTCTAAATAGAAACAACTGCATTCCCACCATGTACAAAGCAATGTTCTAAGCCACATTCTTTTTTCAAATTATTAAAAATTGAATTTTCAATGTCCCAACGTGCTCTTATTATTTTAAATAAAGTCTTAAGTGCCATATTCATACACGTCGTTACAATCATAATTTGTGATCGCTTTTTATTTGGGTATTTCATTGTATATTTCACAAAACGCAATGGCTCTAATACCTTGGCCATAGTGAATTCTGACTCATATACTTCAATTTTTTCAAAGCCTTTTTCATCTGTCCAAACTTCAACTGTCTCTGACTTATTTACTCTCTTTTTCACTTCCCTAATGCTGTTATTATTGTTATTCTTCGCTCTAACAATTACATCAACCTCAAGTTTTACACAATGATTAATCCAAACGGAATTACAGGCAAGAGCATCATAAACTACAATATCAATTAATTTTTTGTGAACACTTACCACATCTGTAAGTAGCCTTTTTGCCACATTTTGTTCGCCTTCATCCTTTGATTCAGAGTCTTGTCCGGGCCTATAATTTTCAAAATCAATAACCAGCTTTGGTCCATCTCCAACCGTTGACATAACAGCTCCACTATGAAAACAATGACTTTTATTTCTCAAGCATTCTGGACAACTTTTCTTATTACTTCCGAAGAATTTTGTTCCATCTACAGCCACCACCGTATATCCGTCAATTGTTCCATTTTCAAAAACCTTATTTTCTATTGCCTTTTTTATTATATATTCATTTATTTGTTTTAAGCCTTTAATATCAATAACTTTAAGCGTATCTCTAATTGCATCAACCAGTGGCAACTGTGTTCCACAACGAAATATTTCTCTAAATTCATTATTTTTAATCATCAAATTTAATTCATTGAAACTTTTTATTCTAAGCAAAAAACCTAACAGCACAAGTGTTATTACCTGTGCTGTATCATATGTTGAATTAA
>JAJXYA010000165.1 GCA_021780795.1 Bacillota bacterium
CTGCTCTTATTCTACTTGAGCTTATATCTATTTCTAACTTTCCTGCTGCTGCTCTTATTCCCATAATTACTTCTTCATTTATTGTTTTTGATCTTTTTAAACTACTTTTTGCATTTTCTAATGCTCCATAGCTTACTGCTATTACTCCATTTCCTCCTATGCTTATTAAATCCAAGCCACTCTCACTTCCTTTTATATCCTTTGATATTTGTATTAATTTTTACTCATGACTACTCATTTGCTTCTTTACTTCATTATTTTAATTCTACACAATTTTACAAATTCCTTCTTATTTAACTTATTTATATAATTATTATTAATAAGATACCTAATAAATAGTTAAACATCCCCTGCATATCTTTATGCTGTATTAGCATTCTTGATAGTTCCAATCAAATTATTTTTGAACTCTTCTACTAACATGATCATTATTTTTAGGCTTGTCAATTATATATTATTCATTATGAATCTATGAATAAAAAATATTTTATAGTTATTCATTACATAATTGTTATCTAAACATACACTAAAAGAACCTCCACAGATTTGTGTAAATCAAATCTGTGGAGGTTCTTTTAATATAAATTAATTGTGCATTCCGTACAGTTTTCAAAAAATCTGACCTCTGACTTATGAAAAATATTGCATAGCAATATTTTTCTTTTCTTAATTAATAAGTTTCAAATTCCACATTAGGGCTAATATCTTTTTCATAGTCGATGCCTTCTATTCCAAAACCAAATAACTTGAAAAAGTCTCTTCTATATTTTTCTATATTCGTTACTTCAGTTACATTTTCAGAGTTAATAGTCTCCCATAAGTTTAGTATTTCATTTTGAACATCTTCTCTCATTTCAAAATCATCAACCCTTAGCCTATCCCTTGAATCTAGCTTAAATTCGCTTCCAAATAGCTGAGTTTTAAATAATCTATATATTTGTTCAATGCAACCTTCATTTATATTCTTTTCATTCATAACCTTGTCTAATAACGCCATATATAGCGGTACCACAGGAATTGCAGAACTTGATTGGGTAACTAGTGCCTTGTTTACTGTAACATATGCTCTTCCATTCATAGCTTTAAGCTTTTTATTTAAAGCTATAGCTGTATTTTCTAAATGTTCTTTTGCTTTACCGATTGTTCCATTCCAATAAATTGGATATGTAATTTCTGAACCTATATATGAATATGCAACTGTAGTTGCTCCTTCTTCCAAAACCTTTGCTTCTAATAAAGCATCTATCCATAACCGCCAATCTTCGCCGCCCATTACTTTTACTGTTGCTTTTACTTCTTCTTCTGTTGCAGCCTCAATTTCTACATCAGAAATTTTATAAGTATGAAAATCAACTGCCTTATTTTTATAAGCTTCCCCAATAGGTTTTAAGGTTGAGCGATACGTTTCTCCAGAAATTGGGTCTGTTCTTCTTGGAGATGCAATGCTGTATACTACTAAATCTACTTTTCCAAGATCTTCTTTTATAAGCTTAATTACCTTATCCTTTATTTCTTTTGAAAAAGCATCTCCATTGACAGTTTTTGAATAAAGTCCTTCCTCCTTAGCAAACCTCTCAAAAGCTGCACTGTTATACCAGCCTGCTGTGCCTAATTTTTTATCAGTTGATGGTCTTTCAAATGCTACGCCAATAGTACTTGCTCCTGCTCCAAAAGCTGTAGCTATTCTAGAAGCTAATCCATAACCCGTAGACGAACCAATTACGAGAACCTTCTTGGGTCCTTCTATTTGCTTATTAGCTTTTATATAGTCAATTTGTTCACGGACATTTGCCGCACAACCTTCTGGATGAGCAGTAACACATATAAAATCTTTAAATTTAGGTTTAATTATCATTATTTACACCATCCTATATTAATTTTAATTACTT
This sequence comes from Bacillota bacterium, assembly GCA_021780795.1. The sequence continues at coordinate 1,890 of JAJXYA010000165.1, forward strand.
AACAAAAATTGCGGCAGTTGCAAAAGGTCCCTTGAGTTCGATTACTGCCTTTGCCTTTTCTAAGCTTCCTGGCTTTTCTACATCTAAATCTTGTATTTTTCCTTCTTTAATAAGCTTTTTCACTGTTTCTACATCCAATTTGACTTTAAATCTTTCAAATTGGTTTTTCCAAATAGTAAATTTGCATCCTCTAGTCCACTCAGTACAATAATATCCCTTGCTATTCTCTAATATATTGCCTTTCCCACATGCTGGACATTTACCAAGACTATTTTGAATACTCTTATTTGAAGCAGATTTTCCTTCTTCTTCAAATACAACTTCCCTATTGACCTTTGAAGACTCCTTAACAATATACCTTACATATCTTTGTATGCTTTCCATAAATCTATCTTGACCTAATTTACCTTTGCTTATAGACGTTAAGCCTTTTTCCCACTTTCCTGTTGTTTCCGGAGATTTTAACTCCTCGGGAACTATTTCTATAAGCTTCATACCTTTTTCTGCTGGTAAAAGTGATTTACCCTTCCTTGTTATGTATCCAACATTTATCAATCTTTCTATTATAGCAGCTCTTGTAGCAGGGGTTCCAAGTCCACCTTCCTTTAGCTGTTCTTTTATATCTTCATCTTCAACAAATCGTCCTGCATTTTCCATAGCTGAAAGCAGGCTGGCCTCATTGTAGGCACTAGGAGGTTTAGTCTTTTTTTGAACTATTTCTCCATCTATAACCTTAACTTCTTCACCTTTTTTTAATTTAGGAAGTTCATCTTCATCTTCACTTTTTTTATTGTCATTTTTATACAACTCCATCCATCCAAGATTTAAGATAGTTTTCCCTTTAGTGATAAAGTTTTCCCCTTCCACTTCAGTTGTAATTTTAGTTAATGTAAATTCGTAATTTGGATAAAATACCGAAATAAATCTTCTAACTATTAAATCATATATTTTCAATTCATCTTGCGATAATAATTTCAAATTAGGTGTTACATCAGTAGGTATTATAGCATGATGATCTGTTACTTTGCTATCATCTATAATTCTTTTTGTTATTGGAAGCTTTTGAAGTGCTTTAACATACTTCACATATTCTAAATAAGGTTCTACTGCAACTTTATTTAAAGTTGATTGTATTTTATTTACCATGTCCTTACTTAAGTATCTACTATCTGTTCTCGGATAGGTAACAAGCTTTCTTTTTTCATATAAGTCCTGCACCAAATTTAAAGTTTTTTGAGCAGAAATTCCAAATTTTTTATTTCCATCCC
>JAJXYA010000340.1 GCA_021780795.1 Bacillota bacterium
ATTACATAGTATGTAATTCATATTTTTTTAAATTATACCTCCACAATTCAATTCCATATTCATAACACTCTTTCCAGCACAACCCCTTCCTCAAATCCACCTCTCTCCTCTTTCTTCTCCTCCCTTTTCCTCATAAGTTCTTCCTCGCTATACCCCAAATTCTTAGCCAATCCAAAAACAACTTCCATTACATCTGCAAGTTCTTCTAAATTCTTAGCATCAATAAATTCATTAACTTCCTCATGAAGTTTTTTTACCAAAAGTTCATAATGCTCATCTTTTGAGGCAATTCTAACTTCACACTTTTTCCCGTCTGCTTCAATTATTTGTGGTATTTTATCTCTAACTAGTTTATTATAAATTTTCATATTTTCCTTCAAGCCTTTCTTTATAGAATTTTCTTGTTCTAAAATCTATTACATCTTTAAAGTGTTTTAAAAACACTTCATTATCCTTAAAATCTTCCAAATCATTTGTTAAACAATAGTTATTTTCATCCTTATAAAAACAGTCTTTTGCTGAACTTAAAAATGCACCCTGTGGATTTTTAGCAATTTTTAAATAGTCTTTCTTACTCCACTCTTTAAAGTTTTTCCCTGATTTATCTCTTAATAAATCAACTGAATTAGAAGCTTTAGAATAAAAAGTTTTAAAACTATCATATATATCATCTTCATTTAATTTCATTTTTAAACTTCCGCCATTATAGAAAGCTAATAATAAGGGCATTTTATAGCTTTTGGTCATTTGAGTTTTTTCAATAACATTTATAAACCCAAAAGCCTTGGTATTTATAAGCATAGTTTCTTCCTCATTCAGTTCATTTAATGACTTTAAAAAAGAAATATAATCGTTAAATATATTTAATTTTGAATTTTTCTTTATGCTATTGTATATATCATCATCCAAATATGTAAACATTTCAAGTCTAGATGGTCTATGGTTTAAATCTTCTTTTATTCTATAAAATTCTTCTGTTACTAAATCTATGATTTTCTTTTGCGCTTCTGCCTGCTTTTTAAATATATCAATAATCTCAAACTGAAAATCTATTAAGCAGTCCTCTGGATATTCTTCTTCACCTGGTAATCCTCCAGTTTTAGCTCTTTCCACAGCATTTTTGGGATCTCCAGTTAAGAAAAATGGAATTAGATTTGCTTTTCTATAATTACCTATAAAGTCAAGAACATTTAAATACTTTTTATCTTTATACTTTCTAAGACCTCTTCCAAGCTGCTGCAAAAATACTGTTGGAGATTCAGTAGGTCTTAAAAACATTACTAAATCAACAGAAGAAATATCTAACCCCTCATTAAACATATCAACTGAAAAGATTACTTTTAGTTCTCCTTTTGTAAATTTTTCAAGAGCTTCTTTTCTTTCTAAAGAATATTCTCCAGTATCTCCGCTATATACTGCACAAGCTTTTATGCCAGCATCATTAAAGTATTTTGCCATATACTCTGCATGTTTTCTTGAAGTGCAAAAACCTAGTGCTTTTTCTGACTTATATTTACTGTAATGACTAAAAATCAGATTTGCTCTCTTTCCAATCATCAAAGCTTCTTCAAGCTTCTTCTCGTTGTATTTCCCATTTTTGTATTCTATATTATCGTATTCTATATCATCATAAATCCCATAATATCTAAATGGAACTAACCATCCTTTATTTACCGCATCTTTTAGCCTTGCTTCATAAACTATATTATAATCACATAATGCAAATACATCCTTGTTATCTAATCTTTCAGGTGTTGCTGTTAAACCTAATAGAAACTTTGGAGTGAAGTAATTTATTATATTTTGATAATTTCCTGCTGCTGCATGATGAAATTCATCTATTACTATATAATCAAAATAATCTCTAGCAAAATAATTTTCCTTCAAATACTGTTCCTGTCCTAAAGTTTGAACCGTAGCAAATAAGATTTCTACCTCTTCATCTTTTCGTGTGCCGCTGAAAAATCCTGTTTTTATGTTTCCTCTTACTTTCTTAAAAGAAACTTCAGCTTGATTTAATATTTCTTCCCTATGTGCAACAAATAAAACTTTATTATATTTCTCCGAATCAAAGGCTGCAAGATATGTTTTACCTATCCCTGTAGCTGCAACAACTAATGCCTTATCTGCTCCTTCTATTCTTGAATTATTAAGTTCATATAATGCTTCTATTTGTGCCCCTTTAGGCTCAACAAAAGGAATTACATTGTTTTCTTGTTTCTCTTCTTGTTTTTCTACTTCCACTAGAACCTTTGGTCTTTTCCAGTTTCTTGAGTATTCTCTCATTTTATCTTCATCTATAATATCTGAGTGATTTAAAAATAACTCTTCAAACACTCTTTTATAATGCTGGAAATCTTCTTCGTTACCTTCTTTTGAAATTCTGTAATTCCACTCAATACCACTAGTTAAAGCAGACCTTGAAATATTGGAAGATCCAATAAATATATCTCCTCCTGCTTCATATTCAAAAATATACGCTTTTGGGTGGAAGGATTTATTTTTCACATTATAAAATCTTAAATCCACTTTATCTCCTAGTTTTCCTTTTAATAAATACAAAGCTTGGGGCTGTGTTATATTTAGATAATTACCTGTAAGAATTCTAATAGGAATATTTTTATCCGCTAAATACATTAAATCCTCTTCAATTAGTTTAACTCCAGATTCCATTAAGAAAGCTACAATAATATCAACTCTCTTTGCTTTTTCTAATGCAATCTTCAATTTATCTATTAGGTGATCATAGTCGCCAGTTATGCAGTTAGTATTGTTATCTAATTCTTTACTTTGTATATCTATTACTACTTCTCTATTTTCAATCTCATTTCCCACAGTATCACCTAATTCCCTCAAATATATATTGATACTATATTCTCTATATTTTTACAAAATCCTTCTTATTTTTTATATAAAAAAGATGCATACACAAATTATACCTGTATACATCTCTGAAACTACTAATATTCTACCAAGGGAACCTTTACATTTCTAATTCCACCCCTAGGATTATCTATATCTCCTTTATACCTTGGGATAATATGCATATGTAAATGCATTACAGTTTGCCCAGCTGTTAATCCTACATTTATACCTATGTTATAACCATCAGGATTAAATTCTTTATCTAAAATTTTTTTTACTTCATGAGATAAAG
>JAJXYA010000275.1 GCA_021780795.1 Bacillota bacterium
AAAGATTCCTTTGATATTATACAGAAATTTGAGGCCACTTTTGAAGGCTACTGGAATGACGATGAATTTACTACCTTTAATGGTCAGAATGAGGAGGATAAAAGAAGGCTAAAGAGTTCATTGAATAGAGAAGGAAAGCCTGATAATGATGTGAATTTTATGTTTGATATAAAGCCTTATTATTATCAAAAGGAAATTTTAGAGAAACTGAAGGCTGAAAGAGCTTTATTTAATAGAAATAAAAATCTCATTGTTGCAGCTACAGGTGTTGGAAAAACTGTAATAGCAGGGTTTGATTATAAGGATTTCACAAAGGAGCATAGGAAAGAAAAGAATAGGCTTTTGTTTATTGCTCATCGAGAGGAAATATTAAAACAAAGTAGAGATACCTTTAGGGCTATCTTAAGGGAAAATAATTTCGGAGATTTATTTGTAGGTGGTAATGTACCAGATTCATTAGATCACCTGTTTATGAGCATACAAAGTTTTAACTCAACAAAACTTTATGAAAAAACCACAGCAGACTTTTATGACTTTATTATAGTGGATGAATTTCACCATGCTGAAGCACCTTCTTATAAAAAACTATTGGATTATTATAAGCCTAAAATATTATTAGGATTAACTGCTACCCCTGAAAGAATGGATGGCAAAAATGTGCTTGAGCACTTTGATGATAGAATAGCCGCAGAAATGAGACTCCCCGAAGCTATAGACAGAAAGCTTTTGAGTCCATTTCAGTATTTTGCAGTTTCTGATTCCATTGACCTTTCTAAACTTAAATGGACAAGAGGAGGTTATGACAAACAAGAATTAGAAAATGTGTATACTAATAATGATATTAGGGTAAATGGAGTAATATCCAGCCTTAATAAATATATTACAGATATTGAGGAAGTTATAGGACTTGGGTTCTGTGTAAGTGTTCTGCATGCTAAATATATGGCTGATAAATTTAATATTAGTGGCATACCTGCTATGGCTGTTCTAGCGGAAAGTAGTGGCGAAGATAGAAGCAGTGCTAGAAGAAAATTGGTAAGTGGAGAGGTTAAATTTCTATTCACTGTTGACTTATATAATGAAGGGATAGATATACCTGAAATAAATACTGTGCTATTTTTAAGACCCACAGAGAGTTTAACAGTATTTCTTCAGCAGCTAGGAAGGGGACTTAGACTTAATGAAGGGAAAGAGTGCTTAACAGTTTTGGATTTTGTAGGTCAAGCTCATAGGAGTTATGACTTTGAACAAAGGTTCAAAGCTTTAATGGGAAGATCAAAACACTCAGTAGAACACAGCATAGTTAATGGATTTTTAAACCTACCGAAGGGTTGTTATATACACCTAGAAAAGCAGGCTAAGGAATATATACTGCGAAATATAAAGGATGCAAGAGTCACAAAAGCAAATTTGATAAGTAAGTTAAAATACTTTGAAGGTGACACAAGTAAAAAACTTACCTTAAGTAATTTTTTAGAGCATTATAATTATACATTTAATGATGTGTATGGCAAAAGTGGGGATAGAAGCTTTAGCAGAATGAAGGTTGAAGCAGGAATAATGCAGGACTTTGCAATTAAAGATGAAGAGGTTATGACAAAGAGAATGAAGAATCTATTTCATATTAATTCAAGAAAACTCATTGAGTTTGTGACTAAGGTATTAAGTAGTAGTGTAAAAATGCAAGATTCTCAGTTTAATAAAGAAGAAAAACTAATTATTGGAATGATATATTACAGTTTTTATTTAGAAGCACCAGAAAAGCTTGGGTTTAGTTCTTTTGAAAAAGCTTTAGATACTCTTTATAAAGATAATAAGGTGTTAATTGAAGAAGCCGTTGAGATATTACAATACAACTATATGCACATTGATTTTGTTGATAAGCATGTAGATTTAGGGTGCATTTGCCCTATAGATTTACATTGTGCGTATTCTACGGACCAAATCATGGCGGCATTTGGATACTTTGAGGAAAGCAAAAAACCGGCATTTAGAGAAGGCGTAAAGCATTTTAAAGAAAAGAAAGTGGACGCCTTTTTCATAACCTTAAATAAATCAGAAAAAGATTATTCACCTTCTACACTTTATGAGGATTATGCTATCAATGAAAGGCTATTTCATTGGCAAAGTCAGAGTAGGACAACAGTTGAAAGTGAAATGGGACAGAGATACATTAACCATTTAAACACAGGTAATAAGATAATTCTGTTTGTACGTGAAAATAAGAAGAAGGATGGATTAACAGTAGCATATACTTATCTTGGAGAGGCAGAATACGTAAGTCATAGCGGGAACAGTCCTATAAGTTTTGTGTGGAGGCTGAAAGAAGAGATACCAGCAGGACTTATGAGGGCGGCTAATAAGAGTATTGTTTAGTAGTGAGTTGCTTTTAATCACTTACATTGAATATAATAATAATCCATAGAGTAGAGAAGCAGATGTTTGGCTATAATTATAAATAAAATTATAATCATGGAGGAATTTATTTTGAATACCTTTGGCGAGAGATTTAAGAGTATAAGGTTGTCTAAGGATTTGACTCAGGAACAATTAGTTTTGTGGACAATTATACTATTTTATCATAATACTGTGGATAGAATGGTTAAAGTATTGGATCTAAATGTTAGCACCTATAGGATTTTCTAAATGGTTATTTAAGCTCTAATAATTTCGAAAATGCTGATGAACCCAATGATAGCTGGGGAGGTCATTTTTAGTGCGGAGCTCATTAATTAGAAATGAAAATTAATAATTAGTAACAGAAGCTATGTAGATGTTTTAATATTATTGGAACATAGGATAGATACTAGAAATTTTTCAGAAATGATTTATATTGAAATATTCTTAGAAGTATCAGAGTCACATACGCATCTTAAATTTCACATGCCTAAATAGCATGATAAAATAATAAAGGCATAGCAATTTTGCTATACCTTTTCCCCTATAGATTAGTGCCTAAGTTTCCTACTTTTATTTGGATTATTTGGAAACCAGCCTTTTTTAACCCGTTCTTCTTGCTCAATTATTTCATGTATGCTCCAAAGTGAAGAGAATCCCACAACACCAACTATTGCCGAAATCATGCTGCTATTTATAAATAGAGACAACCCGATTAGGAGTACTCCTACAACTAAAAAAACTGGCCATGCTT
>JAJXYA010000331.1 GCA_021780795.1 Bacillota bacterium
CTAATAGGAACAAGAAAAGCTCTTGGTGCTAAAAGTAGCCATATAAAAATGCAATTTATAACTGAATCAGTCATAATATGTACAATTGGTGGAACCATAGGCATAATACTTGGAGTTGGAATGGGTGTAATTGCATGCTTGGTATTAAAATCACCAATATCAATATCTATCCCAACAATTTTGATAAGCTTCACTTTCTCAATGGCAATAGGAGTATTCTTTGGATACTATCCAGCTAAAAAAGCAGCAAGTCTTGATCCAATTGAAGCTTTGAGATATGAATAATAATTTAAATATATGAAATAAGAGATGACTAACTTAGAATGATTTAAAAGTTATTTTAAGAAAGTTATCTTTTTTTATTAATTTAAAGGTACAGAAAGTTGATGAATTTACTAATATTTATTGACAAGAGATTTTAACTATGTATAATTAATATTAACAAATTAAATATTTAAATAAGTTAATCTTATTAAGAGTGGTGGAGGGACTGGCCCTTTGAAACCCGGCAACCTGAAAAAAATTCATGTGGATTTTTTCGTTGGTGCTAAATCCTGCAAGAGAATATCTTGAAAAATGAGAGGAAAATTAAGTTTTATTAGAGCTTATGTTATGACTATAGAGTCACTTCTTATTTTAGAAGTGGCTTTTTTTAGTACTTTCAGTTTGGAACAATAAATAATAAAGCATTAGGCAAGAAATAAATTTTCAATTAAAAAGGGAGGCAAAAAAATGACTTTAAATAAATCTTTTGAAACAATTGCAGTTAGTGGAGCATCAGGTGGAGATAAAGCTACAGGAGCAATAAGTTATCCAATATATCAATCAGCTACATTTAAGCATCATGGACTTAATAATAGTACAGGTTATGATTATTCTAGGGCTCAAAATCCAACAAGAGAAGAAGCTGAAAAGACATTAGCTGTTTTAGAAGGTGGAAGAGAGGCAATAGGATTTTCGTCAGGAGTATCAGCAATCACTGCCTGTATACACTTATTTAAATCTGGAGACCATATAATTTTATCTGATGATTTGTATGGAGGGACATACCGATTATTTAAAGAAATTTATAAGGATTTCGGATTAGAAGCTACATTTGTTGATACAACAAATACTAAAAATATATTAGAGGTTATAACAGAAAAGACAAAAGCTATATTCATAGAGACTCCTTCTAATCCAATGATGAAGGTAACAGACATAAGAGCGGTAGCGGAAATAACAAAGAAAAATGATTTGTTACTAATAGTAGATAATACATTTTTAACACCTTATTATCAAAAACCATTGGAATTAGGAGCTGATTTAGTAATTCATAGTGGAACTAAATATTTAGGTGGACATCATGATTTGTTAGCTGGATTTATAGTGGGAAATAATGAAGAAATTTTACAAAGATTGAGAAGAATTCATATGTCGACTGGAGCAACATTATCTCCATTTGATTCATGGTTAATATTAAGAGGAATTAAGACATTACATATAAGATTAGATAGAGCACAAGAAAATTCAATAAAAATAGCAAAGTTTTTAGAAAGTAATCCCAATGTAGAAAAAGTTTATTATGTAGGATTAGAAAACTTTGAGGGCTATGAATTAAATAAAAGACAAGCAACAGGTTTTGGAGCAACATTATCTTTTAGAGTTATGGATAAAAAGTTAATACCTAAAATTTTAGAAAGTGTTAAGGTAATAAGATTTGCAGAAAGTTTAGGTGGAGTAGAAACATTAATAACATATCCAATAACTCAAACTCACTCAGAGATTCCAGAAGAAATTAAGAAAAGACTAGGTGTAGATGAATATTTACTTAGGTTATCAATTGGAATTGAAAATATAGATGACTTAATCAAAGATTTAGAAAATGCCATTGGAAAGTAAATTATTAATGAACAATTGAAGAAGAGGTGTAAATTATGAATTTTGGAACTAAATTAATACATGCAAGCGGAGCTATAGATCCTGCTACAGGTTCTGTAAGTACTCCAATATATCAAACGTCAACATTTCATCAATTTGATATAGAGAGTTTTGGAAAATATGATTATTCAAGGTCAGGAAATCCAACTAGAGATGTGGTAGAAAAATTAATTGCAGAACTTGAAGGTGGAGAATGTGGTTTTGCATTTGCTTCAGGGATGGCGGCTATTTGTTCTGTATTATCAATATTTTCAGCAGGAGATAACATTATAATTTGTGGTGATGTATATGGCGGAGCATACAGGGCAGCAACAAAGTTATTTTCAAGATTTAATATTGAATTTACTTTTGTAGATGCATCAAATATTGAAGAAATAAAAAACGCTTTTAAGGAAAATACAAAGGGACTTTATTTAGAAACTCCTTCAAATCCATTATTAAAGGTTACTAATTTAAGAGCTGCTAGTAAAATAGCTAAAGAACATGGCGCAATTACAATAGTAGATAATACATTTATGTCACCATACCTACAAAGACCACTAGAGCTTGGTGCAGATATAGTGGTACATAGTGCAACTAAATTCTTAGGTGGACATAGTGATGTGTTGGCTGGACTTGTTGTAACTAAGACAACGGAACTTGGTGAAAGAGTTTATCAAATACAAAATACCTTTGGGGCTGTACTTGGACCACAAGATTCATGGCTTTTGATTAGAGGAATTAAAACTTTAAAAGTTAGATTAGATGCACTGCAAAAGAGTGCTCAAAAGCTTGCACAGTGGCTTGAAACAAGAGAGGAAGTTGAGAGGGTTTATTACCTTGGACTTGAATCAATGGAAGGAAGAGAAATACATTTAGAACAAGCAGATGGTGCTGGCGCTGTTTTATCATTTAAGTTTAAGACGTTAGAAAGAACTACAATTTTCTTAAACAATGTAAAAGATGTAGCAGTAGCAGTAAGTTTAGGTAGCGTTGAAACAATAGTTTCATATCCAGCTAAAATGAGCCATGCATCAATTCCGAAAGCAGAAAGAGAAAAACTTGGAATTACAGACACATTAATAAGAGTATCTGTGGGACTTGAGGATGTAGAGGATTTAATAGAATCATTTAAAGAAGCAATTGAAAAATAAGAAATACAGATCTGTCATTTTAGAACGGGCCTAAATTAAAGAATCAGAGAAAGTTAATATATGTAACTTTCTCTGATTTTTTTGTTA
>JAJXYA010000260.1 GCA_021780795.1 Bacillota bacterium
TAGTTTTTATTTTCTGTATATATCTAATGCTTTAATAATTTAATTTCTAAGTTTAAAACTTTCCATCAAAAAAATATTGTTTAATTGTCAATTGTTAATTTAGGTATTAGTACTTTCCGAACTCTCTATCACTTAATGCTATTTTAGGGTTCATTGATGCAGCTACTTCTTTAATTGTTGAACTATAACTATGGCTTTTATCATAGTTATCATTTAATAAACGATTTTTTTTATTACTATTTTTAAGTTTAAAACTAGAAACCATATCTTTAAGTAGTTCTGCTTGGCTTGAAAGTTCTTCACTAGCTGCTGCACTTTGTTCTGCAGTTGATGAATTTGCTTGAACAACCTGGGATACTTGTTCAACTCCTATGCTTATTTGTGAAATACTAGTAGCCTGTTCATTTGATAATTCTGCAATTTCTGCTACAAGAACAGCTGCTTTTGATACTCCTCTTACTATTTCCTCCAAGGCTTTTGCCGTGTCATTTGTTATATCAGTTCCCTTTTCTATTTTCTTTATAGAACCCTCTATAAGGTCTGTAGTTTCTTTAGCTGCATTAGCACTTCTTGCTGCTAAGTTTCTTACCTCCTCAGCAACTACTGCAAACCCCTTACCATGTTGACCTGCTCTTGCTGCTTCTACTGCTGCATTAAGTGCAAGTATATTGGTTTGAAATGCAATTTCATCTATAACTTTAATTATTTTTGAAATATTATCAGAAGATTCATTTATATTACTCATAGATTTGAGCATTTCATCCATATGTCTATTACCTTCTTCTGCATTTTCCTTTACCTTAAGAGCAAGCTCTTTAGCTTGATTTGCATTATTAGCATTTTCTTTAGTTTGTCCTGCAACATCAGTTATAGACGCATTCAATTCTTCTATAGCACTTGCTTGCTCTGTAGCTCCTTGAGATAACGCTTGGCTACCATCTGAAACTTGGTTTGATCCTGTTAAAACTTGTTCTGACGCAGTGTTTAAATCACCAAGAATAGAATTCAAGGAATTGATTGTAGTGTTTACAGATTTTGCCAGTAATCCAAATTCACCTTTATAATTTTCATTAACTGAAATTTGTAAATTTCCTTCTGCCATTTCACTCATTCCACTAATTACTTCTTTTATTGGTTTTACCATGGCTTCCATTAGTTCATCTATTCCCTCTACTATCTTTTTAAAGTCTCCACTGTGTCTTGTTACATCTGTTCTCGTATCTAAATTTCCTTCTGTAGCTGCATTTGATACCATATTTGCATCTGTTACAAGATTGTCTACTGCATTCTTAACATCTTTTAAGCTATTAGATATTCCTTCAAACTGTTCATTAACTTCACCAGTATATTTATCTGCTTCTTTAACCTTAAGATCAAAGTTAGTATTACCATTTGATAGCAACTTCAAGTTTCCTTCAAGTCTATTAACTTCAGTTTTTGTATAATCACTTACTCTAATAATAGGTGTTAAATCTGTTATAACTTCAACATATCCGACATTTTCACCTTTTTTATTTTTTAAATATTCTGTATCTTGTTTGTTGTTCATACCACACCAGTCAAAGAAACATTCTGATTTACCCTTAAGAAGCTGCTTTATACCACAATTCTCGGTATTACATATAGTAGCTCCAGCATGTCTACATGCAAGTCCATAACCTGATTTACGCTCCCTAATAACACCTTGATTAATCATAAGATTCTCAAATGATTTATTCATATATGTCCAATTCATATCATTATCGGTAACATGAATTGGGAAATGTATAGCATCTATAATAGCCTCATACCAAACAACTTTGTCTACTACAGTGTCTAAAGTACCATTTACTCCATCTATAACTTTTTTAAAATCTCCCTCATGTTTTGCTATATCAGCCCTTATATCAAATTTTCCTTCTATAGCTGCCATTGATAGCATATTTACATCCATTACTAAAACTCTTATATTTTCTACCATTTTATTTAAGGCTGGAGATATTTCATCTCCTTCATCTTTTATATTTATATTAATATCCATATCCCCTTTAGATATATTATCCATAGCTTTAATTACATTAGTTTGTAGATCAGTTGCAAAAAAGTTCATTGCTTTAGCCATTTGTCCAACTTCATCATCTGTATCTATATTTAATCTTTCCCTAAAATGACCTTTACTCATTTCCTCAATCATATGCACTACCTTCTTTACAGGTTTGGTAATTAAGCTAGCAATACTTATTCCAATTAATATTGATAAACTAATAGTAACAATAATTGCTATTGTTGTTATTGTAATTGCAGCATTAGCACTTTTAGTATTTAGATCTGATTTTGTTTTTGCATCTTGTATCTTCATTGCAAATATTTTTTCAATAGTATCTTTTTCTAATTTTGCTGCTTTACCTACTTCACCATTTTCATCAAGTATAGCAAAAGCTTCTTGATCTTTATTTTCTTTTGCAAGTGCTATTACTTTATCAAGTTTAGATACATAATCACTTCTAAGTGATTTAAAAAGTTCAAACTGTTGCTTCATCTCTGTTGAAAGAATAGTTTCACTAAATTGATCAGATAATTTAGATATTTTTTGTTTCTCCTCTTCAATTAGTTGTACATGTGCTGCAATATCCTCAGCTGATTGTGCAATTATCAGATCCCTTGCATCTGAACTTACTATTTCAAATAACGTTGATATTTCTGCCATTTCTGATATAGGTACTGTCATATGTTCATATAATTCTGTATCTGAGTTATCTAACGATTTTAATTGTACAATTTCATATACACCCATTATTCCTGTAATTAATGATACTAATATAAAGCTTAATATTAATTTTTCACTAATTTTTAAGTTACGAAACCAATTCATTTTTAAACCTCCCAAATTTTATAAAAACTAATTTTATAATTCTCCTATTTCATCGTCTTCTAAAAGCTTTTGACAATCTATAAGAAGCCTTACCCCATTTTGAACTTCCCCAATTCCCTTTATATATTTATTAGCAGTGTCTCTATTGTAACTGGTTTTAGGTGATGGTGAGATACTGCTTTCTTCAATACTTGCCACCTCTACCACTGTATCTATTATTAAGCCAATACATATACTTCCTATTTCTACTACTATAATGCAGGTTCTATTATCATACTCTTTTTCTT
>JAJXYA010000375.1 GCA_021780795.1 Bacillota bacterium
AACTATAGTAAAGGCTCCTATGTTTGAACCTTGATTTGATAAAACTCCACCTCCACTACTGCTTGTATCTCCTACGATACTCGCTACATCCACAACATCCTTTCTACTTTTCAAATAATTTTCATATCTTAAAGCTTCTGCATTTGTTTTATCTGCTGCTGTTCCTACTGGCATTGTAAGCTTAACATTTATAATGTTACTGTCGGAAGATGGCAAAAACTGAACTCCAATCCTTTTTAATAATCCTAAAGATACAATTAGTAGTACTAAACAAGCAGCTAAAACTATAATTCTATGATTTAAAACTGAATTCAATAATTTTTTATAGCCTTTTGCCATTATCCCTTCTTTATCATCATGCTTAAATTTACCTTTAGCTAACATCAATCTGCTCATTACTGGAACTACAGTTAATGCAACAAGAAGCGATGCTAAAATGCATACAACGACAGTGTAAGCAAAAGGAATAAACACTTTTCCTATTAAACCTGAAACAAAAGCTAAAGGCAAAAATACTCCTACAGTTGTAATGGTAGATGCTGCAACTGCCGAACCAACTTCACCAGTAGCATCCTCGATAAGCATATCTTTATCTTCACCTGTATCTTTGGAAATACTAAGTCTTCGATATATATTTTCAATAACCACAATAGAATCGTCAACTATTCTTCCAACGGCTACAGCAATTCCACCTAGAGACATTGTATTTAATGTTATTCCAAATCTAGGTATTATTATTAAAGTAATTAAAACTGACAGTGGAATTGATACTATTGCAATTAAAGTTGACCTTAAATTTCTAAGGAAAAGAGCAATAACAATCATTGCAAAAATCGCTCCAGCTATCCCTTCATCCATCATTCCACTAACTGAATCTTTAACTGTTTGTGATGAATCATATATTTTATTAAAGTGGACATCTTTGTTGCTTTTTGATATATCTGAAAGTTTTTGATCAACATCTGTAGCCATCTGAACAGTATTAGCACCATCAGTTTTATATATATTTAGTATCATTCCTTGGTTATAGTTAGATCTTGCAAAATACTTTAATGCATCTGAACCATTAGTAATATTTGCAATATCCTTTAAAAATACAACCTTTATACGTGTATCTGCTGAAGAATTTGTATTACTTGTAGATACATTAGTACTTGCTGTACTATTATTAGTTTTGATACTTGCTCCATTAGTAGATGAAGAAGCTGTAGTTAACTGCTGACCTTGCTGCTCCACATTGTTTAAAGTACTTTGAAGTGACTTTGTAAGGCTTTGTATTTCTATATTAGCTTGTGAAATAGCAGTGCCAGCTTGCTTCTTTTCTGCCAAGGTAGCTTTAGCATCATTTAGTACAGCTTGCTCACTTATAATAGTTGCTTCCTGCTGCTGAATTTGACCTAGCAGGGCAATACTTTGAGTATTGCTTCCAATCATACTCCCCATAGTCTTTGTTGTATTACCAAAACCTTGAGTGACTTGTCCCATTGTTTGACCCATCTGTCCAACTGCTTGGCCTAAATTTCCTATGGCTTTTCCCATCTGATTCATTCCTTGCTGAACTTGCCCAAAACTATCGGATATGATTTGTGATGTATTTGGTGGTACTATTATAGGAATTGCTTCTATATCATTTATATTATTAAGCTTATTATTTATAGTTATAGCAAGATCCTTTTGATTTATTTCTGTATCTCCTATAGGAAAAGAAACATTATTTGCAGCAATAGCATTTTGAACCTGCTGAAGGGTTATATTATTATTTTTCATTTCTTGACTATTTAATTTAATATAAATATCGTTATTATTTAACCCTTCTACCGTTGCACTAGCAACACCAGAAACAGAACTCAAATCTGGTTTTAGCGTTGAATTTACAAATTGAGTTAAATCGTTTATGTTTTTGCTACTTTGTATTGAATAGGTCATAGCCGGAAAGCTTCCCATTGTTATTTTTTGAATATTAGGTTTTTCAGCATTTGAAGGCAAAGTTACTGCATTTACTGCATCTTGAATATTTTTCAAACCTGTATCGATATTTGCTGAATAATCAAAATCTGCTTCTACAATAGAAACATTTTCATTGGAAATGCCTTTAATATCCGTTATTCCTTGAATACCGGTAATTGCTGTCTGAATTGGATTTGTAATATTGTTAGCTACATCATTAGGCGCTGCACCAGGATAAACAGTGTAAATCGTAACAATAGGAATACTTATATCAGGCATTGCTTCTTCTTGTATTCCTGATGCTGAATACACACCTCCTACTGCAATAAGAATAACTGCTAAAAATACTACAAATGCGTTTTTCATCGAAAACTTTGTGAAAATCTTCATTATATCCCCCCTGTTGATAAAATACTTACGATACATTTGACTCTTATTTTGTTTAAATATATAATTAATTTTGAAATTAGTCAATACATTTGACAAATACGAAACAGGAGGTATTAAATTGTATCATATAAAACAAGATAAAAGATCCATTCAATCCAGCAATTGGATTTATCATGCACTTATTAATTTACTAGAAGAAAAAGAGTATACTGAAATAACTATAAAAGAATTAGTAAACACAGCAAAGCTAGGAAGGGCAACCTTCTATAGAAATTTTGATTCGATAGATGATGTTTTAAGATTAAAATGTAATGAAGCCTTTAAAGACTTGTATGAATATATCATTAATTGCCATAAACAATTAATGATATATGATCCAAATTCCAAATTCATATTATTAAAACCTTTTTTCACATATTGGTATGATGATTCTTCGATTATCGAACAATTGATTAAAGCAAATAAAATAGATATATTAAATAACTCTTTTATTAATATGTTAGCATCATTTTCTACTAATTTAGATATAGAAAGCAAGGGCATTTTAAAATACAAAGATTATTTTGTAGTTTCAATTACCGCGTTATCAATAAGCATTTTAGTTCAGTGGATAAAGGACAAAAAAAATATTGAGCCTGATGCTTTATATGATATTGTTACAAAACAAATTTTTAATTTAAGAGACTTACTTGTAATTTAGATTTTCATTTCAGAAGTATCCAAATAATGAATCAGATTTTAACGTATTCTTTTCCACAAAAATGAATATGGCTATGAACATGTCGTAGATAAGCAAGGTA
>JAJXYA010000417.1 GCA_021780795.1 Bacillota bacterium
AGCAGGTATTTTATTAGGATCTTTCATTTGAGCCAAAGTTGGAATAACAACATTTCTTTCCTTAGCACTCTCTATGGTTTTTTCAAGTTGTTCCTCATTGATAGTTAAATCTATTAATTTTTTCACTTAAAACCCTCCCCTTAATATATATCTTTATTCTATGGTTACGTTCCTAGATGATGATGTCTAAACTTCAAAGAGAAAACTACCTCTTGGAACTAAGAATTCTAGTTATGCTCTTCTAAATAGTTAATAAGTAAATCTAGTTCTGGCTTAATCTTATCTGGTTTTGTAACAGCCTTTTGAGCGGATTTTACATCCTTAAGCCCACTACCTGAAACAATAAATGCTACACTTTCATCTGGTGCTATAGTTCCTGCACTCGCCAGTTTCATAAGCCCTGCAAAGGCTGTTACTCCTGCTGGTTCACCAAATACTCCTGTATGTCTTGCAAGAATTGTCATGGCATTTAATATTTCTTCATCACTTACATCCACTGCAATCCCCTTACTTTCCTTTAAGGCATTAAGTGCCTTGTATCCATTTCTTGGTATGCCAACGGAGATACTGTCTGCTATTGTTTTTGGAGCCACATAGTCAAACTCATCTTTATTATCTCTAAAGGCTCTATTCACAGGATTTGATCCCTCTGCTTGTACTGATACCATTACTGGTAGCTTGTCTATTATGCCAAGGTCATAGAATTCCTTGAAACCCTTCCATACCCCTGCAATAGAGCAGCCATCACCAACAGACATAATTACTTTATCTGGAACTTTGAAATCAAGCTGCTCACATATTTCAAAAGCCGCTGTTTTCTTACCCTCAACTAAATATGGGTTAATTGCACAGCTTCTGTTATACCATCCAAAATGATCTACTGCCTTTAAACAAAAATCAAAGGCTGTATCATAGTCTCCATCTACTAAAATTACCTTGCTTCCAAACACTAAAAGTTGTGCAAGCTTTCCTTCTGGAATTGCCTCAGGAACAAAAATATAATTTTCAATACCCATACAGGCTGCAAAGCCAGATACTGAAGATGCTGCATTACCTGTGGAGGCAGCACATATTACATCTTTTTTAAGCTCTATAGCTTTTGCAACTCCTACAGCTGAAGCTCTATCCTTAAAGGAAGCAGTAGGATTTCTTCCTTCATCTTTTATGTAAACATTTTTTATATTTAGAAATTTTTCTAATCTACTAGATTTGTAAAGTGGCGTAGAACCTATTTGTAGTGGAGCTGCTCCCTTTAATCCCTCTAGTGGAAGAATCGGAATATACCTCCATATGTTAGGATCCTTATTTTCCTTTAAATATTCTTTAGTTAATTCTTTCTTAATTAAATCCATATCATAAATAACATCAAGGGTGCCTTCCGTGCCACAGTGTGGGCAATTATACATAACCTCTTCACTTACAACTGAGCCACATTTAGAGCATTTTAAATGTTTAATTTTTTTCATAAGTTCCCTCCTTTTCATAATAAATTCACAATGAAATATACTTTGATGATGCCTGTTATCTAACAAACATCTCCATCTTTTTTTAATTCTCAATAATATATTAAGCAATAACTATGCCAAAATATATTGAGGACAGGA
The DNA here is from genome assembly GCA_021780795.1 of Bacillota bacterium. The sequence goes on from JAJXYA010000417.1 coordinate 1,605, forward strand.
TGCCTGATATCAACACTTCCCCAATGTATTTTAAAAAAAACCGTAAAAAAAATTATCAAAATGATAAATATTATCATTTTGATAATTTTGCCTTTTGTTTGAATTTTCAGTCACTCAAAGCGTTAATTATTAATAATTTATCATTTTGATAAATTATATTCTTCAATTTTCCTATATAAGGTCGCTATCCCTATTCCTAGCTTTGTTGCTACAATTTTTTTTCCTTCAGTGCTTGTACCATATTTATCTAAGGCATTTTTTATTGCATTTTTTTCAAGGTATTTTAGTGTATATATCTCATCATCATTATTAAAAATATTAATTTTATTATGAAGAATACTTTTAGGTAGAATCTCTTTTGTTATTATACCATCAGTGCCCACCATATTGATAATGTATTCTACAGTATTCTCCAGTTCTCTCACATTACCAGGCCACCTATAGTTATAAAATACTTCCCATGTGTCTTCGGATAATTTTATATTTAAAAAATTTTTATTAAATAAATTGCAATATTTCTCAATGAAAGCTTCTATGAGTGGTTTTATATCTTCCTTTCTTTCTCGCAAAGGAGGTATTTCAAGAGGGATTACGTTTAATCTATAGTATAAATCCTCCCTGAATTTATTTTCTTTTATTGCTTTTACTAAATCTTTATTTGTTGCTGCAAGCACCCTAACATCAATATCAATAGTTTTATTTGAACCTACTCTTGTAATGCTTCTCTCTTGCAGCACTCTTAAAAGTTTAGTCTGGAGGTAAAGAGGCATATCCCCTATCTCATCTAACAATATAGTACCCTTATTAGCAAATTCAAACTTACCTATTTTGCCCATAGGATCTGCGCCTGTAAAAGCACCTTTTGCATATCCAAAAAGTTCGCTTTCAAGAAGCATATCTGGAATAGCTCCACAATTTATAGCAATAAAAGGTTTGTCTTTTCTATTACTTTCATCATGTATAGCTCTTGCAAACATCTCTTTTCCAACACCACTTTCCCCAGTTATAAGTACTGTAGATGTAGAAATAGCAATCTTCTTAACATTTTGCTTTAATTTTTGAATCTCTTTTGATTTTCCAAAAATATCTCTGCTATTTATTCCTTTATTGAAGGCAGTAAAATTTGATAACTTCTCTTTAAGCTTCTTTGCATCTTGAAAGAAAAACATTCTATCATATTCTACTTCATTAAATCTTATAGGATATATACTTCCAACAACAAAGAAAACCTCCTTATCTACCATCAATTTGTACTCTTGAAGATCAAAAACATTATCACCACTTGCCTTAATTTCTACTTTGCGATTTATAAAATTTCCTGATAAATTTAGTTCTTTTAATCCACTTTCATTTATATGTGTAATACAATTGTCTTTGTTTAATATTATTAACCCTTGCTCAGTTTTATCAACCACCAAATTGAGAAGTTGCAGCAAGCTCTGCGTTCTCATTTTTTCTCTTTTTTCATAGGCAGTGCTACTTATAAACTCAGAAATCTGCTGCAAGAAAGCCATATATACATCAAAATT
>JAJXYA010000176.1 GCA_021780795.1 Bacillota bacterium
TATTCTTAAGATTTATATCCTGAAAGTGTATTTTGCCAATCTTGTGAGCACCAGAGGCTACATTTATTATTCTTGCTGGAGCACTATTTACAATGGTATCCAGAAGTAAGTTAGTTAAAAGAAATGACCCTAAATGGTTTACACCAAACTGTAACTCATAGCCATCGCTAGTTTCATGCCTACTTGGTAAAATTACACCAGCATTATTTATAAGGACATTAAGTTTGGTGTATTTTACTTTAAACTCTTTTACAAATTTTCTTATACTAGCCATATTACCTAAATCACATATGAATAAATCTATAGCATTGTTGCCACTTTCAGTTTTTATATCAATTAAAGCCTTCTCTCCTCTTTCTTTATTTCTACAAAGAATAACCACCGTTGCTCCAGTTTTTGCGAGCTGCGCTGCAGTTGCTTTTCCCATTCCAGTGCTCCCCCCTGTAATGAGAACGATGTCTTTACTATTCATATTGTCCACCTCCCATTAATTAGTTCGTTACCTACGTTCATACTATTACAGTAGCAAAAAACCGCGCACTTTACCTTTAGTTCACGATTATCCTCAGCCAGTGAGTCCAGCATGTCCTCACTAGAAACCCTAAGTAGAAAAGATTTCCACCTAGGGTTTCTTAGCTTATTGATTATATTTATTTTGCTTTTTCTATTGAGTATATAACCTCTTCACCATTATCCTTAAACATATCAATTTTTAAGGAATCTCCCTTTTGTGGGTTCAATTCTTTTAATTGGTCTCTGGACATATCTCTTAATCTTAATGCTTGAGTTGCTCCATCTACTTTAACTTAAGTTGAATTTTCACGTTTAAATTGCAACGGTGAAAAACTATAATACTTTTTAAATAATTTGCTGAAATAATAAGCATCTTCATAGCCAACTAATTTAGAAATTTCTTTTATAGAAATTTCTTTATTTTTCTTCAGTAAAAAAGAAGCTTTTTCAAGTCTAATCTTTATAAGATAATTAATTAGCGAATCGCCAGTCTCTTCCTTAAAAATTTTTGATATATACACAGGGCTAAGGTATATATTTTTTGAAATTTTATCTAGTGATATATTTTTCATATAATTATCATTCATGTAGGAGATAATTGTGGTAACAATATTGGCTTTTTCTGAAGATTCAAAAGTACATAAACTATCCTTCTCATCTAGTCTAAAAGAACACACTTCTCTCATTATAATTACTATTAATCTCATAACCAGAGATTTTAGAACCAAATCATAGCCAAGCTTTCTATCTTTTTGCTCTTTAATTATTTCTTCACAACAATTAAAAAAATCACTGCCCTCTTTGGAAAAGTTCAATGGTGCAAAATAATTTTCATTAACTATATAATCTTCTGGCAAGTTATTGAATTTCAAATTCTTTATGCCAATGTGAATTTCATGGAGCTGTTCACCCTGAGAAAGGTACTCCCTATGATAAACATTAGCATTAAAAGGCAAAAGATCACCAGTTTTAACCTTATAAAAAGCATCATTTACTTTATAGGTGCCATTTCCTGATAAAACATAACTTAATTCAAGAAAATCATGACAATGGTATTTAGTTTTAATTGAATCTTTATGGAAAGCTTCCGCTACATATAATATTTCAGGATTGAAGTTTTGTGCACCTATTCCTAGTATATCCATATTAAAAATACCTCCAAAGTTATATAGTAATGTCCATCATCATGATAGGATAGTACATTTATTTTAGCTTCCTTATATCAGATAATATGATATGAGATAAAGTAATATGTAGATAAAGTAAAAATTGGGTTAAGGAGGGGATAGATTCATAATGAGTAAAAGTATATTACAACGCTTGTATTACTCAGATAAGAACCTAACACTAAGCGACTATGAACAAAGTAGGAGAATGTTTCTTTTTGAGGGCGCAACTTCTGTAAGTATTTTCTCCTTAACAACAGGGGCATATTTAGCAGGTTTTGGTAAATACTTAGGTGCAAGCGATTCTGTAAATGGAATTATTGGAGCATTGCCTGTTTTGACCTGTGTAATTCAGATGTTTTCTTCAATGGTATTTGAAAAATTGCCGCATAGAAAGTTTTTAATATGTATATTATGTTTTTTATTTAGGTTTTTATTAGGTTTGATGTTTTTTATCCCACTAATGAACTTAGGAAAAACAGCAAATATTACATTAGTAATATTAATATATGGCTTAGCATACTCTATTTCAGCAATCATTTCACCCCCAGCCGCTAACTGGTTAGTAAACTTAACACCAATAAACATTAGAGGGAAGTATCTAGCTAGAAAAGATGCAATTTCTTTAACTTTTTCAACAATTATTACTCTATGCCTCGGAAAAATATTAGATATACTTAGGAATAATAATAATGAAAAAATGGGGTTTCTTGTAGTTGGGATATTTGTTATGGTTCTAGCTGTTGCAAACTTTGTATCACTATCTAAAGTAAAAGAACAGAAAAATTTAGTAAATAATGAAAAAATAGATTTGAAAGTGAGTTTAGTAGAACCTTTACGAAATATTACTTTTAGAAAAGTAATATACCTATCTATATTTTGGAATATTGCATTACAAATAGGAGGGCCTTTTTTTTCTATATATATGGTTACAGGCTTAAAATTAAGTTATTCCTATATAATGGTTTTAGGTTTAATAGCTTCAGTGGTAAGAATTTTTGTTGCAAAGTATTGGGGTAAGATGGCAGACAATAAGTCTTGGACATTTACCACTAAAATATCTCTGGTAGTACTTGCTTTATGTCACTTTCTTTGGATGTTAGCTTCAGGACCAATAATATACTTTCTTTTGCCAGTTATACATGTTATTGCAGGAGTGGCTTGGTCTGGACTTGCTATATCTATGTTTAACCTTCAGTTTATGTTTTCTCCAATTGAGGGGAGGATGATGTATTTGGGTATGAATGCAAGTATAGGAGGAATTGTAGGATTTATAACTACTTTGTTCGCCTCTTATTTAGTTAATATTTTTGAAGGAACACATTTTTACCTATTAGATATTTCCATAGGAAATGTCCAAATGCTTTTCGGACTATCATCAGTATTGTTAGTTGGTTGTTTCCTATATGTGCACAAATTTATGAATTATAATAATCTAAGAA